>NZ_QSHC01000007.1:0-16983 GCF_003467545.1 Collinsella sp. AM38-1BH
GGCATGGGGATGACCCTGCGGCCCCGCGCGGGCGCCCCCGGTTATACAACCTCTTCGATAGGAGCTTTTCCCACATGGCAGACATCGCATTCGAGAAGGACCTCTCCGTCGCCGAGACCGGCATCGAGGGCCTCAAGGTCGTCGACCTCGCCGTCCACGGCGACTCGCGCGGCTGGTTCAAGGAGAACTGGCAGCGCGCCAAGATGACCGCCCTGGGCATCCCGGACCTCAGGGTCGTTCAGAACAACATCTCCTACAACGACAGCCGCGGCGTCACCCGCGGCATCCACGCCGAGCCCTGGGACAAGTTCATCTCCGTGGCGCGCGGCAGCGTCTTCGGCGCCTGGGTGGACCTGCGCGAGGGCAGCGAGACCTACGGGAAGGTGTTCACCTGCACGCTCGACCCGTCCAAGGCCATCTACGTCCCGCGCGGCGTGGGCAACTCCTTCCAGGCCCTGGAGGACGGCACCGCCTACACCTACCTGGTGGACGCCCACTGGTCCCTCGAGCTCAAGAAGACCTACACCTTCGTGAACCTCGCCGACCCCGAGCTCGCCATCGAGTGGCCGATCCCGCTCGATGAGGCCACCGTCTCCGAGGCCGACCTCAACCACCCGATGCTCAGGGACGTCGTCCCAATGGCGCCCAAGAGGACGCTCGTCACCGGCTGCAACGGCCAGCTGGGCCATGCTGTGCGCAGGCTGGCGGAGGAGCGCGGCGTCGCCAAGGACTTCGACTTCTGCGACATCGACACCTTCGATATGTCAGACCCGGACGCCTACACACAGTACGACTGGTCGCTCTACGGCACCGTGATCAACTGCGGCGCCTACACCGCCGTGGATAGGGCGGAGACCGCCGAGGGCCGCGCGACCGCCTGGAAGGCCAACGCGACCGGCCCCGCCCTCCTCGCCCGCACATGCTCTGATCACGGGATCACCCTCGTCCACGTGTCCAGCGACTACGTCTTCGACGGCACCGCCGAGGTGCATGACGAGGACGAGCCCCTCAGCCCGCTGTCCGTCTACGGCCAGACCAAGGCCGCCGGCGACATCGCCGTGGCCGGGTGCCCGCGCCACTACATCATGCGCTCCAGCTGGGTCATCGGCGAGGGCCGCAACTTCGTCAAGACGATGAAGGGCCTGTCCGACCGCGTCGCCGACCTCGAGGACGGGCTCGAGCAGGTCACGGTCGTTGACGACCAGCTGGGCCGCCTGACCTTCACGCGCGACATGGCCGAGGCCATCTTCCACGTGCTGGGGACGCACGCCCCCTACGGCACCTACGACTGCACCGGCTCCGGCACCGTCAAGTCCTGGGCCGATATCGCCCGCGCCGTCTTCGAGGCCGCCAACGGCAACGGGGACAGGGTCGTGCCGGTATCGACCGCCGACTACTACGCGAGCGCCGAGGGCCCCGTCGCCCCGCGCCCGGTCCACTCCGCGCTCGACCTGTCCAAGCTCGAGGCTGCCGGCTTCCACATGCCCGACTGGGAGGAAGAGCTGGGGGAGTACATCAAGACGCTCTAGCCGCTATTAACTTTTCGAGAGTAAAAGCCGCCGTTCTTTAACGGCGGCTTTTCTTGTTGGTGGCTATCTGCGCAGTGGTGCCAATAGTATTTTGCGGAAGATCTACCTCTCGCTTGGCATGGAAGTAGGGTGGCCGGGCTGGTCGTCGTAGGCGTATTTGCTGTACACGTTGACCTCCCACTGCTTTTTTTCGACCTTTGCTACAGAATCTAGGATGAAGCCGGTCGCAAGGCTCAGGCCGCACAGGAACATAAACGAGGCGGCGAGCATAGCGGTGGGGAAGCGCGGGACGAGGCCGGTCTGGAAATATTCGACAACGATGGGCATGCCCAGGGCGAGGCCGAATACCGCGAACAGAAGCGCAACGAGGCTGAAGAACTTCAGCGGGCGGTAGTCCTTGAACAGCGTGCCAATCATCGCAACGACTTTAATGCCGTCGCTTACGGTATTGAGCTTGGACTCGGAACCTTCCGGACGGTCGCGGTACTCGATGGGCACATCCTTGATGCGCCAGCGGTGGTCGACGGCGTGGATCGAGAGCTCGGTTTCGATCTGGAAGCCCTCGGAAAGCACAGGGAAGGTTTTAACGAACGGGCGGCTCATGGCACGGTAGCCGGTCATGACATCATCGAAGCTGTAGCCATAGATCCACTTGATCATGGCACGGACCAGATTGTTGCCAAAGCCGTGGAAGGCACGCTTGTTCTCCTCGGCGTAGGTGCCGTTGGAAAGGCGATCGCCTACGGTCATGTCGGCCGTGCCGTTAAGGATGGGCTCGCAGAGGGCCTTGGCCGCCTCGGCGGGGTAGGTGTCGTCTCCGTCGACCATCAGGTAGCAATCGGCGTCGATATCGCGAAACATCTGGCGGCACACGTTGCCCTTTCCCTGACGGGGCTCAAAGCGGACTGTGGCGCCGTGCTCGGTGGCAATGCGTGAGGTATCGTCCGACGAGTTGTTGTCATAGACATAGACCGTCGCCTGCGGAAGCTCGCGGTGAAAGTCATCGATGACTTTGCCGATCGTGAGCGCTTCGTTGTAGCAAGGGATGATGACGGCGATGGATTCAGAATTCACTTAATGCTCCTTATACATTCAATCCTAGAAAGTATAGCCGTTTGGGCCTGGCATCCTAAGATGTGGGTTAGTTCTCCAGTTTTGTTGCGCGAATCGTTTGCATGGCCGTCGGGTCTATACTGTTCGTTTGTCAACGATTACGAGTAAAGGAGTTGCATCCGTGTCGGATCAGACAAAGCAACAAGAAACTCGCAGTCTGCCTGCGACGTTTGCTAAGAACGAATTTGAGAAGGACGCGTTTATCCTTCGTCAGCTGGTTACCAAGGATTTTAAGATCAAGTATCGCCGTAGCGTTCTGGGCGTCGCATGGTCGGTGCTCAACCCGCTGCTGATGATGATCGTCATGGCCATCGTGTTCTCGACGATTTTTGGCCAGGGCCGCAATGGCTCAATGACGCCCGAGATGTACCCGCTGTACTTGATCGTGGGTAACATTACCTTTGCCGTCATGTCTGAGTCTACTAACCAGGCCCTGACGTCGATCGTGGGCGCTGCCCCTCTGCTCAAGAAGGTTAAGGTGCACCGCTGGGTTTTCCCGGTGCAGAAGGTGCTCTTCTCGCTGGTCAACTTTGCCTTCTCGCTGGTCGCCGTCGCCATCGTCATGCTGTGGTTCCGCGTTATGCCTTCTTGGCACCTTATTCTGCTGCCGGTTTGCCTGCTGCTGCTTATGTGCTTCTGCATGGGCCTGGGCATGATGCTCTCTGCCCTTACGGTCTTCTTCCGCGACGTTATGCATCTGTGGAGCGTCGTCATTACGGCGTGGACTTACATTACGCCCATCTTCTGGACGACTGACTATATTGCGCAAATGCCGCATCTCGTGCGTATCTTGATGTATGCGAACCCCATGTTCAACTACCTGCAGTTTATGCGCGATATCTTCCTGTTCCAGACTACGCCCTCGCTTATGACGTTTGGTATGTGCGTTGCCTGGGCGGTTCTTGCGCTTATTATTGGCTATACCGTGTTCCATAAGTCCGAGCGCAAGTTCATCCTCTACATCTAAGGAGTGCTGTGATGACTGAATCTGTTGTTGATTACAGCGAGCAGCCTCTGGCTGTCGAGGTCGACGACGTCACCATGATCTTTAACATGGCGTCCGAGTCGCTGACCAACCTCAAGGAGTACTTCATTAAGCTTGCCAAGCACGAGCTGTTCTTTGAGGAGTTTAGGGCGCTTAAGCACATCTCGTTTGATATTCATCGCGGCGAGGTTGTGGGTCTGGTCGGCACCAATGGCTCCGGCAAGTCTACGATGCTCAAGATTATCGCTGGCGTTCTTGAGCCTAGCGAGGGCAGCGTTAAGGTGCACGGTAACATCGCGCCGCTGATTGAGCTTGGCGCCGGCTTTGACCCCGAGCTGACCGCCCGCGAGAACATCTATCTGAACGGCGCCCTGCTCGGCTATACCAAGGAGTTCATCGATGCCAACTTTGACGGCATTATCGAATTCGCTGAGCTGCAGAACTTTGTCGATATGCCGCTTAAGAACTTCTCCTCGGGCATGGTGGCGCGTATCGCCTTTGCAATCGCGACGATTACCGAGCCCGATATTCTGATCGTTGACGAGACGTTGTCCGTCGGTGATGTGTTCTTCCAGCAGAAGTGCGAGGACCGTATCCAGCACTTTATCCAGAGCGGCGACGTGACGGTTCTGTTCGTTTCGCACTCTATGGAGCAGGTTGAGCGCATCTGCCAGCGTGCCGTTTGGATTGAGAAGGGTGACCTTCGCATGGACGGCCCGGTCGATGAGGTCTGCAAGGCGTACCGCGAGCAGTTCAACTAGGTTATAATTACTTGCGCCTGACAGGCTTGCGCTTGCTTGGGCGTGCGGTTATTTGCTCCATTAGCTCAGTTGGATAGAGCAGGGGACTTCTAATCCCAAGGTCGACGGTTCGAATCCGCCATGGAGCACCATCGTTTATTAAGCCCAGACCGCTTGGTGGTCTGGGCTTTTTCACATGCCGGTGTTCTTTATTCTTGCCGGGTATACGTTTAGACCGAAGCCGTGGCGTGAGCTGCTGTTGTGCTGCTGATGTGGATTGGTTATACGGCGCGCCTAAGGGGGCTGGAGCCGAGCGTGAGCGAGCCTCTGCTGTTTATTGGAGCCGGTGTTGCTTGGCTTGTCCTTGCCGCGCTGAGTGGGGTGAGCTTTCGAGCCGCCGCGTGGATGGGTTTTTGGTTGCGACAGTTGCCGCTCTTGCCGGTAGCTACTGCGTGTGCTGGGTTTCGATGGCGTTGGAGAAGTTGAAAGACGTGCCGGTTTTGGGGTCCTTTGAGCGAGCGCTCGTGTTCTGCGGACAGGCCAGTCTTGCCATCTTTGCAATCCACGCGGTCGATTGGTTTATTCCTTGGCAGACCATGCCTCTGCTTATGACGCTGCCAGCATCGTGGCTCTTTGCGTCGATTGTGCGCCGCAGGTGCGACATAGGGTTGGTGTACGTGATCAAGAAGGCGTAACAAAAACGGGGAGGACCAACTTGGCCCTCCCCACTATATCTAGTCTGTCTAGTCTGCCTTCAGGCACTCGGGCAAGACGTTTGCAACTGCATTCATCGCCTGCGGCCTCAGGTACTGCTCATTGAGCTTTGCCTTTCTGTAGGCGTAGCGAGTGTCTGCCGAGTACTTGATCAATACGTCGGTGAAGAATCGTTCCCAGCTTAGGTAGTCGCGGCTTTCGATATAGCTCGAAGGATCCTTGAGGATTTTTGGAATGTCGTTACTGGGAATGAGGCCAGATTGCAGAAGTGTCCACTCGAATGATTCCGGGAGGAACAAGCGAACGTTCTTGTAAACGCGCTGTCCGAGCACCTTTTCGATGTAGGGACCAAACGCTGCGCCGTCTCCAATGGCAAGAACGTTTTGCTCGGGGCATTCGTGAATTGTCCGCTTTAGATTTGCTACGCCGGTGGCGGTATAGCAGGGGATTCCGAGCCGGTTGCAAAGAGCGTCGTAGAATTGATAGCCAGATTTGCTATCCTCGACAACTACGGCGTCGGGTACCTCGAATCCAACATTTAGATCCTGATACAGCATGCTTGCCGTGTGGTCATATAGCGGCTTGGTCACCGAGTAGAAGCGCCTGTCGCTCTTGCGGCCATTGATTGTTTTACTCGTCGTGTTGACTAACTTCAGGATCTCATCAACGCTGTAGGGGAGCTCGTTGGCATCGCGACGAGATATCAGAACAAAATAGTTGGACGAGCCGTTTACGGTTTTGGCGAAGTCCTTTGAGTAGATAAACTCGTTGCCCTCATCTAGAAAGACGATTGAATCTTCGATGATCGAAAGCTCGCGCTCCCAGCGTCTGCCGGAAAGCGTTTCGCAAGGCACGTCGCAGCTGAGTGCAACGCCGCTTTCCGGTCCTCGGTCGTTGTAGTCGCGAATCATCGAGATGAGCGTCGTTTTGCCCGTGCCGCTGTTGCCGCGGATGAAGGAAATATTGCGTTTAAAGGTGAGCGTGTATTTGACTTTTGCGCGCTCCACGACAACGGTGTGTGATCCTTTCATTACTCATCAACATCCAGAAAATCATTGGTGGCACCGACGAACTCCTGCATGTTCCTGACGATGCGGCCGTCGTTATTGATGCGAATCTCAAAACGCTTCCAGGGAAATTTCATGATGTGGTAAAGGGTCACCAGCACATCCTGCTCTTTGCCAATTTTGAGCAGCCAGCGGGCGCAGTTATCTCCGCAAGTGGATGCATTGAACACCATGTTTGGTAGATTGCGCACCAGCAGCAGCGTCTTAACGCCGCCGGACAGTTCGAGTGGGGTGATCGAGCCCAGCTGCTTGCTTACGATGTTGTGGGGGCCGATGAGCTCTGATCCGTCCACGCTTTTAATGATCTGTGCGGCCATAGGGTCTTCGAACCATGAGTCCAAGTATGAGTTCCTAAAGTAGGTCTCGGTATCGTAGATGGAACCGGGGTAATCTCCCAGATGGATGCTTAGCATGCGAGTCTCCAGACGTTGTGTGGCTGCAACGATTATATGCCAGTAATAAAGTGCCGCCAGTAGCGAGGTTGCTGCTGGCGGCACTGGCATTATTAGCGTGTGAATCGCGTTGATGGATTTGCTCGCGAGGCTACTTTTCGAGGCGTTCCCTCAGCAGCTCCAGCGCGTGGGCGTAGCCTTGCAGGCCCTCTCCGGTGATGGTGGCGAAGCAGGCTAGGCGTGCGTAGCTCACCTGGCGGAAGTCCTCGCGGGTCTCGACAGCGCTGATGTGTACCTCGACGGCAGGGATAGCGACGGCCTTGAGGGCATCGAGGATCGCTACGCTCGTGTGCGTGTAGGCCGCCGGATTGATGACGATGCCGTCGACCTTGCCGTAGGCCTCCTGGATCTTATCGACGATGCTGCCCTCGTGGTTGGACTGGAAGACTTCGACCTCGTCAAAACCCTGCGCGGCGCCTGCCTCCTGGCAGATCTGGACCAGGCGGTCGTAGTTGTCGCTGCCATAGATGCCCGGCTCGCGAATTCCGAGCATATTAAGGTTGGGGCCGTTGATGACGAGTGCTTTCATGGCTGCTTCCTTTGCGGTTGGAAATCCATCACAAAGGTGCCTGTCCCCTTTGTGATGGATTTGGTTAGAGAGTGGGTGGGAGGGTGTCGAGAAGGGCTTGCGCGGTGTTGGCGGCGCAGTCGCGTGAGTCGATGATGTAGTCGGCCCAGGCGCGGTAGCGCGGCATACGCTGTTCGGCCAGCTTGGCGATGCCGTCGCGCGCGGTGATGGGGCGGCCCTTGTGGGCGAGTTCGTCGAGCTTGCGGTTGAGCATCACGATCTGGCTGTTTTGGTGCAGCAGCGGATAGTTTTCGTCGCGTGTGACCACGCCGCCGCCGGTGGAGAGCACCAGGCCGCTGCGCTTGGAGATGCCGGCCAGCGCCCCCGTCTCCTGCTCGCGGAAGGCCGCCTCGCCGCGCTCGACGATATAGTCGGCACAGGGCATGCCGAGGCGTTCCTCGAGGGCGCGGTCCAGGTCGATGTGCTCGCGACCCGTGAGCAGGGCGATCTGCTCACCCACACGGGTCTTGCCCGAGCCTGGCATGCCGATCAGCGCGATGTTCTGTTCACGGCGTAACAAGCGCTCCGTTACGTCCAGGATGCGCTCGCGCGGGGTGACCTGGCCGGTATAGCGCTCGACGGCCTGTGCCGCTTGGGCCACGAGCATGAGCAGGCCGCCGATGCAGGGAATGCCGCGGCGCTCGGCCTCGAGCATGAGTCCCGTGCGAGCGGGGTTGTAGACAATGTCGATGACGCCCTCGAGCGCATCGAGCCCCTCGAGCGTGCAGGGGGCATCGGGACAGTGGGGGAACATGCCGGCGGGCGTGCAGTTGACGAGCAGTGCGGCGTCGGACTGCTGCGCGATGTTGTCGTAGTTGACTTCGCTCGTGCGGCCGACCGGCACGACGATGGCGCCCAGGTCGCCGAGCACCATGCTGGCAGTGGTGCCGGCGCCACCGGTGGCACCGAGCACGAGGGCCTTCTTGCCGGCAACCTCTACGCCCAACTCCTCGACCAGACACTGAAAACCAAAGTAGTCGGTGTTGTCGCCGCGCAGGCGGCCGTCGGGCAGGCGCGTGATGGTGTTGACGTTTCCCATACGCTCGGCGAGTGGACTCAGCTCGTCCAGGTATTCCATGACGGCGCGCTTGTAGGGGATGGTCACGTTGGTGCCCTCCCATTCGTCACCCGTCATAAAAGCCTGGAGGTCCTCGGGCTCACGCTCAAAACGCACATACTCTAGCCCCGCGAGCTCCTTGTAGATGGTCGGGGTGTAGCTGTGGCCCAGCACGCGGCCCAGCACGCCGTAGGGGCGGGTTGCGGCGACATCGGTCATCTAGAGCACCTCCGTGTAACTGCCAAAGTAGGTGAAGCTCTCACACACGTCGTCGATGGAATCGAGCAGGTCATCGAGGGCCTTGCTGCCAAAGGGGCAGTCTAGGTCAAAGTAGAACATAAACTCAAAGTCGTGCCCGGGGATGGGGCGGCTCTCGAGCTTGATGAGGTTGATATTGAGCGCGTAGAAGCGCTCGAGTACGCGATAGAGTGCGCCCGGCTCGTTGGCCGTGGTAATCATGAGCGAGGTGCGGTTGGCGCCGGGGTAGACGCGTGGCTCGCGGCTGATGACGACAAAGCGCGTGTAGTTGTTGTCCGAGTCCTGGATGTTGGGCTCCAGTACCTGCAAGCCGTAGAGTGCGGCGCAGCTGCGCGATGCGATCGCGGCAACATCGGTGCGTTCGGAGCTGGCGACCATCTCGGCCGACATGGCCGTGTTGGGGTATTTGGTGGCGTGCAGGTCGTGCGCCTCGATAAAGCCGGCGCACTGGGCGATTGCCTGGCCATGGCTGTAGACCTCGCGCACGTAGGCGAGCTTGGTGCCGGGCTTGACGAGCAGGTTGTGGTCGATTTTGAGGCGAAGCGAGCGCACGATATGGAAGTCGAACTGGGCGAGCAGGTCGTAGACAGCATTGACCGAGCCAGCGGTGGAGTTCTCGATGGGCAGCACGCCAAACTCGCAAAAGCCGTCGCGTACGGCGCGCATGACGCCCTCGAAGGTCTCAAAGAACGCGATGTCGGGTACGTCGAAGAGCTTGCACGCGGCGATTTGGCTGTAGGCGCCCTCAACGCCCTGGCAGGCGACGGTGGCCGTCTGGGGGAAGGGCATGTCAAAGGCCACGGCCGTGGCGTGGGCCTTTTGCGAGACAGTGATGCCCTTGAGCTCGTTGATGTAGCGCTGCTGCTCGGCTTTGCTCATGCTCATGAGGAGGCGGAACAGGGTGATGGTTTGAGCCTCGTAGCGCTCGGGTGCGCGACTGGCGAGGTTATTGAGCTTAGAGCGCTCGCGGGCGGGGTCGAAGACGGCCTTGCCCATCTCGATTTTTGACTTGGCGACATCGGTGGCAATATCCATGCGCTCGACAAAGCTATTGAGGAGCGTGGTATCGATGCCGTCGATGGCCTGGCGAATATCGGCAAGGTCCATGGAGACCCCTTTCACGTGTCGGTGATTTTTCTGGGACGGGGATTAAAAAATCATTAGGAACACAATGATTTTTTAATCCCCGTCCCAGAAAAATCACTGGATAGGCGTGGGGGCCGGAGTTGGCCCCCGGAGATTTTTAGCGCTGGGCGGCGTCTTCGAGGAGGGCGTCCCAGATGGCAAGGGCGGCGGCTGCCTCGGCTACGGGGACAGCTCGGGGGACGATGCAGGGATCGTGGCGGCCGTGGACCGAGAGCTCGGCATTTTCCATAGCGTCCATGTCCACCGTCTGCTGCTCGCGGCCAATGGAGGGCGTCGGCTTTACGGCCATGCGCCACATGACGGGCGCGCCGGTCGAAATACCGCCCAGGATGCCGCCGGCGTTGTTGGACTCGACCTCGATCTCGCCGGTCTCGGCATCGATGCGATACGGATCATTGTTCTCGCTGCCGCGCATGGCGGCCACGGCAAAGCCCATGCCAAACTCCACGCCCTTTACGGCGGGAATGCCAAACGCGATCTGCGCGATGCGGTTCTCGATGCCGTCGAACATGGGGTCGCCGATGCCTGCGGGAAGCCCGTAAATGCCGCACTCCACGATGCCGCCGATGCTGTCGAGTTCGTCGCGCGCGGCTAGGATCTCCTCACGCATGCGGCCGGCTGCGGCGGCGTCAATGCAAGGAAGATCGTTCGTTAGGATCGCCTTGCGGTCGGCCTCGCGATAGACCATATCGTCCATCGGCAGGTCGGAGATGCCGCCGATCTGCGCCACATGCGCCATGACCTTAATGCCGCGGGCCTCAAGTGCCTGCAGCGCGATGCCGCCCGCGATGCATAAGGGTGCTGTTAGGCGGCCGGAAAAGTGCCCGCCACCAGCGACATCGTGCATGTTGTGATACTTCACGCGCGCCGGAAAATCCGCGTGTCCGGGGCGGGGCTTGCGGCGCAGCTCGGAATAGTCCTTTGAACGCGTGTTGGTGTTCTCGATAATCGCGGCGATGGGTGCTCCCGTGGTATGTCCATCGACCACACCGGCGATGATGTGGGCGGCGTCGGCCTCGCGGCGTTTGGTCGCGGTCTCGTCGCGACCGGGGGCACGACGGTCAAGGAAGGCCTGCAGCCGCTCCTGGTCAACAGCGATGCCCGCCGGGATGCCATCGAGGGAGCAGCCGATGGCGGGGGAGTGCGACTGGCCGAAGATGCTTAAGTGCAAGACGTTGCCAAAGGTCGAGGACATGCTATTCCTCCTCGAGTGTGACCTTGCCGCCCAGCAGGCGGTAGTGGTCGAAGAAATCGGGATAGGACTTGTTGACGGCCTCGGCACCGTGGATCACGACCTCGCCGGTGGCGCGGCTCGCGGCGATAGCGGCCATCATGGCGATGCGATGGTCGTTGTGCGAATCGACCTCGCCGCCGGTAAAGGCGTCGACGCCCTTGATGATGAGGTCGTCGCCGGCAATGCGCACCTGCGCGCCCAGCGCGGTGAGCTCGCGGGTGGTGGTGACCAAGCGGTCGGATTCCTTGATGCGCAGACGGGCACAATCGCGGATAAAGGTGCGGCCCTGTGCCAGCGAGGCCACGGCCGAGATGACGGGCACCAGGTCCGGAATGTCGTGGGCACTCATCTCAAAGCCGGCGAGCTTGTCGGACTGCACGGTGGCGGCGTTGGTGGAGCGCACGATGCGGGCGCCAAAGCGCGAAAGCGCGGCAAGCACGTTACGGTCGCCCTGTGCGGAGCTTAGCGACACGCCCTCGACGGTGATTGGGTCGGTACCGATGGCGCCGGCGCACAGCCAAAAGGCGGCGTTGGACCAGTCGCCCTCGACGGCCACGCTGCCGGGCGTGCGGTACGAGCCACTGCTCACGCGGAAGTTCGTGACCTCGGGCTGGCCGTCCTTGGCCGGAATGCGCTCGACGTTGACCTCGACGCCAAAGGCCTTCATGGCCTGTATCGTCAGGTTGATGTAGGGGCGGCTCTCGATGAGGCCGGTTACCTGCACGCAGGAGGGCTGGGCCAGCAGCGGGGCTGCCAGCAGCAGGCCCGAGATGTACTGCGAGCTCACGTTGCCCGGAAGCACAAAGGTGCCCGGGCGCATGCGGCCGCTCGTCTTGAGCGGAAAACCGCCCAGACCCTGTAGGTCGCAGCCGGCGGCGATGATCTCGTCCGAGAGCGGGGAGAGCGGGCGGGCGCCCAAGCGCCCCTGACCCACAAAAGTTGCTTCTGCGCCCAGCGCGCAGGCGACGGGCAACATAAAGCGGAGCGTGGATCCACTTTCACCGCAGTCAAGCGTGCTGCCGGCAAGGGCCTTGAGCAGGCCAAACTCAACACTCTTCATGGTGGGGTGGACCTGGAAGCCGTCCTCGACGGTCTCGATGCGAGCACCCAGGGCCGTAAGGCAGCGCACCGTAGCCTCGATGTCGGCGCAGGTGGTGTTGCAGGTGACGTGTGTCTCGCCGTTGGCAAGCGCAGCGCAGATGATCAGGCGATGCGCCATCGACTTGGACGCGATGGCGGGAACGGTGCCCTTGAGCGGGGACGGGGTGATGCGGGCTAGCATGCGGATGCGTCTCCCTTCTGGCCGAGGCCCTCGGCAATGAGTTCGTGGAAAGTGGAAAGCGGTGTGCGGTCGATGCTGCAGCGGCCAATGCCGTGCGGAATCACTAGATCGATGGTGTCACCCGCGCGCTTCTTGTCGTGGAGCGCCTCGGCAAAGACGGTATCGGCATCTAGGTCGCAGCGGGTCTTGAGGCCATGGCGGGCGCAGAGTTCCTCAATACGATCGGGCAGTGCAGCATCGCAAATGCCGTGCAGGGCCGCGGCACGCGTGATGATGCCCATGCCGATTGACACACAGTTGCCGTGTCCCAGCTCAAAGTGCTCGCAGGCCTCGACGGCATGTCCGGCGCTGTGTCCAAAGTTGAGGAGTTTGCGCTGGTTGGTCTCGCGCTCGTCGGCAACGACCACGGCGCGCTTGATGTCGATATTGCGGGCGATGATGAGCGCCACGCGGGCCACGTCCTGGTTGAGCAGCTCTAGCGTGAGCGGGGTTTTCTCCAGTTCGGCGAAAAGCTCCGGATCGGCAATCACGGCGTGCTTGACGACCTCGCCGCAGCCGTCGGCGAACTGCTCGGGCGTGAGGGTGGCAAGGCATCCAACATCGGCGATAACAACACTCGGCTGCCAGAAGGCGCCCGCGAGGTTTTTACCGGCAGCCAGGTCGATGGCGGTCTTGCCGCCCACCGACGAATCCACCATGGCGAGCAGACTCGTGGGGATCTGCACAAACTTACAGCCGCGCATGTAGGTGGCGGCCACAAAGCCCGCCACGTCACCCACGACGCCGCCGCCGAGTGCCACGATCACGTCGGAGCGCGAAAGCTCGTGCTCGGCCACAAACTCCAAAATGGCAACATAGGTTTCGGCGCGCTTATGGGCCTCGCCGGCCTCGAAGGTGCAGATGCTCACCTCGTAGCCTGACGCCTCCAGGCTCTGCTTAACGGGCATCTGGTAGAGCGGGCCGACGTTGGTGTCCGTCACGATGACGGCGCGGGTGCCGCCGGCGGTGGTGCGGACGAGCGGACCTGCCTGCTCCAGCAAAAACGTGCCCACATGCACCTGGTAGGGGCGTGCGGTGTCGATATCGATGGTAATCGCCATAAGCTTCGGTCCTTTCGACCTGGCGTGATAGGTGGTCTAGTGGGAGGCCTCGTCGTCGAGTGCGCGCTTAATGCGGTCGCCCTCGGCAAGGAGATTCTCCAGATAGCGCTGGTCGCGGTCCTTGAGTGCACGGCTGTAGGCGCCAAGCGACTCGATCAGCTGGTCGATCTCGAAGGCGAGCGCGTCGGCGTCGTCGATCATGAGCTCGGACCACATTTGCGGGTTGAGGTGCGCCACGCGGGTGAGGTCGCGGTAGCTACCGGCCGAAAAGCCGTGGTGGACCTGGGCAGTGGGGCTCTTGACGTAGGCGTTGGATACCACGTGCGCAAGCTGGCTCGTGAAGGCGATGACGCGGTCGTGCTCGGCTGCGGTGGTCACGCTGAACTTGCCAAAGCCCAAGGGGCGTACCATCTCGCGCACCTGGCCCAAAAGTTCCAGCTTGAGCGCGTCGTCCACCGCGGGCGGCACGAGCACGAGCGGCGCGCCCTGGAACAGGTCGGCGCGGGAGTGCGCATAGCCCGAGTACTGCGTACCCGCCATGGGGTGCGCGCCCACAAAGTAAAAGCCGTGCTCGCGGGCAAGCTCAAAGGCGCGCTCGCACACGATGCCCTTGACGCCCACCGTGTCGATCACCACGGGGCCCATGATGGCCTCGGTGTCGGTGGCGTCGGCGAGCGCCTGGGCGTGCGCCTCGAGCCACTCGATGCAGGCTTCGGGGTAGCAAGCCAGGACGATGATGTCGCATTCGCCGAGTGTCTTGTCGTTGAGCTCGCCGGCGACGGTGCCCATGCTGGCGGCCGTCATGACATCGTCATCGGGGTCCCAGGCCAGCACGCGGACGCCCGCCTGCGCATAGCCGCGGGCAAAGCTGCCGCCGATGAGGCCCAGGCCCACGATGCCGGCGCACTTGGGGCCGCCCTGGTTGACGCGCGCGTTTCTCACCGTACCCATGGGTTACTCCATGGTCTCTTGGCAGACGACCTCGCGGATGGCTCGGATGCGGCGCATGGTGTCGTCGAACTGATCGGGGGTGAGGGCCTGGGCGCCGTCGGACCAGGCGCGGCTCGGCTCGTCGTGGACCTCGATCTCCAGGCCGTTGGCACCGCAGGCGGTCGCGGCGAGCGCCATGGGCTCAACGTAGCGGGTGTAGCCGGTGGCGTGGCTGGGGTCGGCGACAACGGGCAGGTGCGAAAGGTGGTGCAGCACCGGCACGGCGTTGAGGTCGAAGGTGTTGCGGGTGCGGGTCTCGAAGGTGCGGATGCCGCGCTCGCACAGGATGACGTTGTCGTTGCCCTCGCTCATGATGTACTCGGCGGCCATGAGCAGCTCGTCGATCGTGCCGGACATGCCGCGCTTGAGCAGGACCGGGGTCTTGGTCTTGCCGACCTCTTTGAGCAGAGGGAAGTTCTGGGCGTTGCGGGCGCCGATCTGCATGACGTCGATCTTCTTGTCCAGGAAGACCTGCACGTCGCGTGGGTCCATGATCTCGGTGACGATCGGCATATCGAGCTCGGCAGACGCCTCGCACAGCAGGTCCAGGCCGGCGGGGCCCATGCCCTGGTAGGCGTAGGGGGAGGTGCGGGGCTTGTAGGCGCCGCCGCGCAGCATCGTGGCGCCGGCGGCCTTCACGCGGCGGGCGATGCGGATGAGGTTCTCGCCCTCGACGGAGCACGGGCCGGCGATGACCTGGAACTGATCGCCGCCTACATGTACGCCGTGGCCACAGTCGATGACGGAGTCCTCGGGGTGGAACTTGCGGTTGGCGCGCTTGAACGGCTCGGAGACGCGCTGCACGCGCTCGACGACATCCATGGACTCGAGCAGGAACGGGTCGATCTTGGTCGTATCGCCCACCAGGCCGATGATCGTCTCGTTCTCGCCGCGCGAGACATCGGTCTTCAGGCCCTTTTTCTCAATCCAGCTGACGATATGGCTGACGGCCTCGTCGCTGGCGCTCTGCTTTAAAATTGCAATCATGGTGTGCCTCTCACCTCGATGGATAACTTTTGCAAAAACGGCCCGCATCGCGAGCCGTGTATATATGGTGCATGAGAGTTTATACTATCTGACTCGCTTTTGCCTTCTAAAGTGGGACGTTGCGCCGCGTCTTCCTCGGAATTGCAAAGCTTTTTCTTTTATTTTGATAGCCCGTGGTGCACTTGGGTATAATGCCATACGTTGGCCCTATTAGCTCAGGGGATTAGAGCGTCTGCCTCCGGAGCAGAAGGCCGTTGGTTCGAATCCAACATGGGGCACCATCGAACGTAAGACCGTCCGAACCTCGCATGGTCCGGGCGGTTTTTCTTATACCGACGCGACGTGATGGGACGTGGAATGGCAGCAACGGATATCGAGCGTGGACTCTCGACCGCCGAGGTCGAGGAGCGCATCGCCGCCGGTAAGATCAACCGCAACATGGAGCTCAAGACCAAGTCGGTCAAAGAGCTCATCATCGAGAACCTCTGCACGCTGTTCAATTTGATCAACGTGATCTTGGCGTTCCTGGTCATTTTGACCGGTTCGTTTAAGAATCTGACGTTCCTGTTCGTGGTGTTCCTCAATACCGCTATTGGCGTCATCCAGTCCATGCGTTCCAAGAAGATGGTCGATAAGCTCACGCTGCTGACCTCCAAGAAGGCCATTGCGGTGCGCGACGGCGCCGAGGTGGAGCTCGACCTGGACCAGATCGTGCTCGACGATATCATCCGCCTGGGGCGTGGCGACCAGATTCCCGCTGACGCCGTGGTGGTTTCGGGCGAGGCGCTCGTGAACGAGAGCCTGCTGACGGGCGAGAGCGACCTTATTAAGAAACAGCCCGGTTCCGAGCTCATGAGCGGCAGTTTTATCGACTCAGGCCTGCTGCGCGCCCGCGTGATCCATGTCGGCGCCGACAACTACGTGGCCAAAATTAATAACGAGGCCAAGTACGTCAAAAAGGTCAATTCCGAGATCATGAACGCGCTTAACGCCATCGTGCGCTTTGCGAGCATCATCATGATCCCGCTCGGTTTGGCGTTGTTTGCCTCGAGTGTGAGCGAGCTGTGGGATGCCGCGGGAACCCCAGGCGATAGCGCGCTTTCGTGGTGCTTCTCCGAGCTGTTGGCTGGCCATGTGCCTTCGTCGGCGCTGCTGTCCACAGTGGGCGCCCTGCTGGGCATGATCCCGCAAGGCCTGGTGCTGCTGACCTCGTCGGTGCTCGCCATCGCCACGGTGCGCCTGGCCCGCCGCAAGGTGCTGGCGCAGCAGCTCTACTGCATCGAGACGCTCGCGCGCGTCGACGTGCTGTGCCTGGACAAGACGGGCACCATCACGTCGGGTCGCATGGAGGTCGAGGGCACGTATCCGCTGCCGGTCGAGGGTATGGGTGCGGGGGAGAGCGACGCCGCCGTTCCCGTCGATACCACGGTGCTCGATTTTGCGCTGGCTAACGTGGCGCGTGCGACTTCGGCCGATGCCAACGAGACCTGCCAGGCGCTGCTCAACTATTACGCCGATCGCCCGGTCGAGGTGTCTGAGCCGCTGTCGGTCATTCCGTTCTCGTCCTCCAAAAAGTGGAGCGGCGCGTCGTTTGCGCAGGGCTCCTATGTGATGGGTGCGGCGCAGTTTGTGCTCTCTGATCGTGCGTTTGCCCAGGTCGAGAACCGTGTCGCCGAGCTTGCCGATACCTGCCGCGTGCTCGTGGTGGCGCGCGTGGACGGCTTTACGCCCGATGGCGATATGGCGGGCGAGGCCGAGCCC
>NZ_QSHC01000007.1:16993-95435 GCF_003467545.1 Collinsella sp. AM38-1BH
TTTGTGACCATCCGCGACGAGATTCGTACCTCGGCGGCCGAGACCATCGGCTACTTTAACGAGCAGGGCGTGACCCTCAACGTGATCAGTGGCGACGACCCGCGTACGGTGTCGTCGATCGCGCGCGTGGTGGGCGTGCCGGGGGCGGACGCTTATGTGGACGCCACGACGCTCGATACGCCGGCCAAGCTCGATGCCGCAGTGGACCGCTACCATGTCTTTGGTCGTGTGACCCCGCAGCAGAAGCGCGAGCTCGTGCAGGCGCTCAAGCGCCGCGAGCACACCGTGGCCATGACGGGCGACGGCGTCAACGACGTGTTGGCGCTCAAGGAGGCCGACTGCTCCGTCGCCATGGCGGCCGGCTCCGATGCCGCGCGCAACGTGGCCGAGATCGTGCTCGTCGACAACGACTTTGCCTCGATGCCCGCCGTGGTGGCCGAAGGCCGTCGCTCCATCAACAACCTGCAGCGTTCGGCTTCGCTGTTCTTGACCAAGACGCTGTTCTCGATGGGCCTGGCGGCGCTGTGCATCGCGCTGCCGCCGTACCCTTTCGAGCCGATTCAGATGACGCTCATCAACTTCTTCTGCATCGGCGCGCCGGGCTTTGTGTTGGGCCTGGAGCCCAACAATGCTCGCGTGAAGGGTGCGTTTTTGACCAACGTGCTCAAGCGTGCACTGCCGGCGTCGATTGCGGTCATTTTGGCTGCGGCGCTCGATATCTTTGTGGCGCGCGTGTTTGGCTTTAGCCAGCTCACGCTGTCTACGATGTGCCTGCTTACGTCGTGCGCGGCGAGCGTCAGCCTGATCTGGCGCATCTCGCAGCCTCTCACGCCCTTGCGCGTGGTGCTCTTTGTTTTTGTAGTCGCTGGCATCTTGGTGGGCGTTATCGGATTCCCGGAGCTGCTGTCTATTGCCAACCTGTCGATGGGCCAGATGGTTATCTTGGCTGTCATCGTGGTCTTTACCTGCTCGGTGTTCTTTAAGCTCGCCACGATGATGGATTCGCTCAAGCCGCGTCGTCGTCATGCCGCAACTGGTTTTGGACGCGGTGTGCGCGTCCACCTGGGTCGCGGTGGCGGCAAGGTGAGCTCGACGGGTTCGACGGCGGAGCGTTTTGCCAAGCGCGTCGCCGCCGACATGGCGCAGCGCCGCGAAGATCGCACCGCTCGCGAGGCCGAGGCCCGCGCACTCGAGGGCGTGGCCCAGGCCCAGCCCAAGAAAAAGAAGGGTAGCGGCGCCAAGCGCTCCCGCGTGACCAAGTCCGCCCAAGGCATCAAAGTCTCGATGCCGAGCAAAAAGAAGAAGTAACTACGCGCCCTGGCGATGTTGAATTGGTGCCTTGCTCCTGTGGGGCCGTGGCGATGTTATGCTCTAACCTCGATTATTTGAATTGCTTCGAAAAGAGGATGCCGTGATCTGCCCGCATTGCCTTAAGACTATCGAGGACGGCGCCTCGTTCTGCCCCTACTGCAACGCCTATGTGGGTCCGGGCGATGGTCCCGAGCACACCGAGTTCGTGTTCTGTGAGGGCTGCGGTGCTCGTCTTTCTCCGCATGATCGTACGTGCCCCAAATGCGGACGCCCCGCTCCGGGTATCCTCTCCGAGGATGCGGCGGCATCCGACCTGGCAGCGGGCCGCACGGCGGGCTTTCCGCGCCTAACGCAAGAGCAGATCGATACCGAGGTGCCGCATGCGCCGGCCTCTGCCGCTGCGGTGCTTTCGGACGCCGCCGACCCCAATGAGACCTGCGTGCTGCCAGCTTTCGATAAGGATTTCGGTATCCCCAAGGTCGATATTCCCACGCCCGTTTCCCTGCATGACGATGCTCAAAAACCCAAGCGCAAGGTGCACCCCGACGAGGACGCCTATCACAAGCATAAGCGTCATATTCCCAAGCCGCTCATTATCATCGCGGTCCTTGCCGTCGTGTGCGGTGGTGCCTATTGGTTCGTGACGACCGATCCCATGGGTGTTATGCCTGGCTTCTACGACCAGTTTGGCCAAGCTGCACAAACCACCTTCCCCACGCGTCAAAAGGGCGAGGCGACTGAGGACGATACCAAGCAGGGCGATTCTGCCGAGGTGGTTCAGGAAGAAACCGTGCTCACCGATGATCAGCTCTATACCAGGCTCGACGGTCTGTATCAGACCATCGTGTCCTACGCTGACGAGGACCAGATCGGCGAGGTCATCGATTCCTTTAACAACGGTTATCTCCGAACGCCGCTGTCCACCCGTCAGGAGCTGTCGCAGAGTGCCTACGCCCTGCGCGACCAGATCAAAAAGACGCAAGATGAGCTCAACAACCTGAAAGTACAGGACGATACGGTCTATGCGGATGACATCGCCCACTTAAAGCAGCTTGCCGAGTGGATGTATGAGCGCGTCGACGTGATCTGCCAGAGCTGGGATATCTCGCTGGCCATTCCCGATGGCGAGTCGATGAGTTCCCACCAAAGCGAGATCCTGGCGCCCATCGCGCAGGGCGGCAACAGCGCGCTGAACCAGTACGATGCCAATGTGGGTTCCTGGAAGCCGCAGCAGCGTTCCTAAAATTAGTTCGCCATAGTCGGCATAACCTACGTGCGCAATTGATGTAAACCCGTGCTTATTGCTACAATTCGTACAAATATGCTTTAAACGCACGAGGAAGGAACCACATGTTTGGTTTTAAGAAAGAGCTCTACACGCCCGAGTATCAGCTTGCCGGCGACGAGTGCGCCGTAATCGAGACGTCGAAGGGTACCATCAAGGTCAAGTTTGACGGCGAGGGCGCTCCCATTCATGTCGCGAACTTCTGCGAGCTTTCCACGATGGGTTTCTATGATGGCCTTAAGTTCCATCGCTATGTGCCCGGTTTTGTCATCCAGGGCGGCGACCCCAATACTCGCGACATGTCCGGCGCCGACGTCGCTGCCGGTCTTGAGGGCCCCGACGGCATGCCTGGTACCGGTGGCCCCGGCTACTGCATCAAGGGCGAGTTTGCCACCAATCCGCGCAACAGCCATGTCGATGGCGCCCTTGCCATGGCGCGTTCCATGGATCCCGATTCCGCGGGTTCGCAGTTCTACTTCTGCCTGGGTGCCCAGCATAACCTCGATTCCGGTTACACCGTTTTTGGTACCACGGTCGAGGGTCTCGACGTGATTTCGCAGCTGCGTGCCGGCGACGAGATCGTCCATGTCGAGATCGTTCACGAGTAAAGGGGACTTCCTTGAATAGCCAGCTGATCCAACAGGGCCGCGCCGCTTACCGCGCGGGTGATTTTTCCGCTGCAGCCCAGATGCTTGGGGCGGCAAAGACTCCCGATGAGATTATGGGCGAGGCCGACCACCTTCGTGGCAACGCCTTGATGCACCTGGGCATGTATGCCGAGGCCGCCGAGGCCTATGCCGCCGCCCTCAACGACGGCACCTACGGCAAGCGCGGCGCGCTGCTCACCAACCGCGGCAAGGCGCTCGCCGCCGTGGGTGACTACACGACGGCCGCCCAGGCGTTCTCTGCCGCTACGCAGGATGCTTCCTATGCCACGCCGTTTAAGGCCTATCTGGGCCTGGGCAATGCGCTGTTCCAGTCGGGCGACTATGCCAACGCGGGAACCGCCTTCCGTCAGGCTGCCATCGACGGCGCCAATCCGGCTCCTGCCGCCGCACTCGGCGAGCTCGGTCGTTGCTTCATTAAGCTCGGCCGTCCCGCGGATGCCGTGGAGACCTACCGCACGGCTATCGACTTTGCCGGCCCCCGCGATGACACGCGTGCGCTCAACGCCGGCATGGGTCAGGCGCTTTCTGCCGCCGGCCGTCCCTCCGACGCACTCGACGCCTTTAACGCCGCTACTGCCGATGGCATCTATCAGCTCACCTCCGAGCAGGCCGACGAGCTTGCCCGCGTGCACGATTCGCTTGCCGCGTTGTCTGCCCAGACGGCTATGGCCACGGCTCCGGCGCCCGCGATGGACGCTCCCGCCGTCGATCCGCTCGATCCTACGGGCGCGACCGGTCAGTTTATGCCCGATCCCTCGGACACCGGCTTCTTTACGCTGTCCGAGTCCGAGATGGTCCAGCAGGACCGTCAGGATCGTAAACAGGCCAAGGTTCGTCGCCGCCATCGCCACACGGGTCTCAAAGTCTTCATCGTGCTGCTTCTGCTCATTTTGATCGCCGCGGGCGGTCTGGGCTTTGCCTACACGCGCGGCTTTGGCTTCCCGTCTCAGGAGTCTGTCGTTACCGATCTGTTCCAGGCTGCCGGCGACGGTGACGCCGCAAAGGCCGAGTCTTGCCTGGCCTCGAACCTGTCCGAGGACGCCAAGTCGATGATCATCTCCTCAATTCCGCAGGGTGCCACCGTGTCCGTCGAGGGCATGGATCAGTCCATGACCGAGACGACCGCCAAGGTGAAGGCATCGCTGTCCAAGGGCGGCGAGCAGGAGTACACCGTCAAATTCGTGCGCTCCGACAACCATATCGGCTGGGCCGTTTCCTCGCTCGATATGGATTTCTCGGCTGCTGACAACCAGTAGTGACCTTATGGGATTTAGCTTTGCCCGGCGCTTCACCGCAAGTGAGGTGCCGGGCTTGCGCTAGTATGATGAGCTAGTAGTTTTCCAGCAATCATCCAACACATCAGGAGTTGCGTTGTTTTCTTTGATGGATATGTTCTTCGGTAGCTATGCGGGCGATCTTGCCATCGACCTCGGCACCGCCAATACGCTTGTCTCCGTGCGCGGCAAGGGCATCGTCATTCGCGAGCCCTCTGTAGTCGCCATCGACAAGAATGACGAGCGCATCCTGGCGGTCGGTATCGAGGCAAAGCGCATGCTCGGCCGTACGCCCGGCAACATCGTGGCCGTTCGTCCCCTGAAGGACGGCGTCATCGCCGACTTCGACGTTACCGAGGCCATGCTTCGCTACTTTATCGACAAGGCGTCCGAGAAGCGCTATCCGTGGACTCCGCGTCCGCGTGTTGTCGTCTGCGTTCCCTCCGGCGTCACGTCGGTCGAGAAGCGCGCTGTCTTTGAGGCCACGATCCAGGCCGGTGCCCGCCAGGCCTATCTGATCGAAGAGCCTATGGCTGCCGCCATCGGCGCCGACTTGCCCGTCGAGGAGCCCACCGGCTCCATGGTCATCGACATCGGTGGCGGTACCACCGAGGTCGCCGTTATCGCTATGGGCGGCATCGTCGTCTCGCAGTCCATCCGTATTGCCGGCGACGAGTTCGACCAGGCCATCCTCACGCACGTTCGCGATGCCTACAACCTGGCCATCGGCGAGCGTACGGCAGAGGACATCAAGATCAAGGTCGGCTCCGCCGTGCCGCTCAAGGATGAGCTCGACGTCGAGGTCAACGGCCGCGACGTGATCACCGGTCTGCCCAAGACCGTGCGCATCGAGAGCGAGGAGATTCGTCGCGCACTCAACAAGCCGCTCGACGAGATGGCCAAGGCCGTCAAGGACGCACTCGACGCTACGCCTCCCGATCTTGCCTCGGACCTTATGTACTATGGCATTTTGCTGACCGGTGGCGGCGCGCTGCTGCGCGGTCTCGATGTGCGCCTGCGCGATGAGACCGGCGTTTCGGTCAACGTCAGCCCCACGGCGCTCGATAACGTTGTTAACGGCTGTGCCCGCGTGCTCGAGGCCAATGCGTTTGATGGCGGCTTCGTCCAGACCAATGCTTAATTTCCAAAAGGTGGATTCCATTTGGCACGATCTTCGGGTTTCTCCACAAATCTGAATACCAAGCGACAATCAACGGGTATGCGCCCGTTGATTGTTTTCAGCCTGATTTCGGTGTTGCTGCTCACGTTTTACATCCGCGAGGGCGAGGCAGGACCGATTCATGCCGTGCGCTCGGGCGTGACGACGATTACCTCGCCGGTGCGCTTTGTGGGCTCGGCTGTGGCGGCTCCCTTCAATGCGATCGGTAACGTGTTCTCTAACCTTACGGCGTCGCAGGACACGCTTGACGAGCTTAAGAAGCAAAACGAGGAACTGACCTCTAAGGTTGCTGAGCTCTCCGAGGCTCAAAAGACCGCCGAGCGACTGGAGGGGCTGGTCGGCCTGCAGTCGACCTACAACCTCAAATCAACCGCAGCTCGTATCGTCGGCGCTTCGGGCGATGCCTGGACCTCGACCGTCACCATCGATAAGGGTTCTGCCGACGGTCTTACCATCAACATGCCTGTGACGAGTTCTGCCGGTGTCATAGGCCAGATTATCGAGGTCTCGGCAAAGACGTCCACCGTGCGCCTGATTGGCGACGAGAACTCGGGCGTGTCCGCCATGGTGCAGGACACGCGCGCCCAGGGCATGCTTCAGGGTCAGGCTGACGGCACCCTGCGCCTTGAGTACGTGAGCGTCGACTCCGATGTTAAGGTTGGCGACATCATCGTAACCTCGGGCATTGGCGGTGTGTTCCCTAAGGGTCTACCGCTCGGCACCGTCTCGTCGGTCGAGAAATCGGCAAACGACGTGTACTACACCATTGTGGTGCGCGCTCAGACCACGGCCGAGAACAACGAGGAAGTGCTGGTCATTACCTCGCTGACCGACGAACAGTCGGCCTCGGATGAGGATGTGAGCACGGCCAACAGCACGCCGCAGGGAACGTCGCGCGATGCTGCGACCAAGACGAAGGACGAGAGCTCGGATGACAGTTCCGACACGTCCGAGACGACCGATTCCGGCTCGAGCGAATAGGGGGCATGTCCATGGATCTACACGAGCAGGGGATGAGCTCCCGCACGTTTGTAATCGCCGCCATCGTGTGCGTGCTGCTGCAGGCAGGCCTCGCACCGCAGATCTCCATTGCGGGCGGTCGCGTCAACTTTATGATTATTCTTGTGTGCCTGAGTGTGTTCTCGGGCGACCCGACCCGTGCCGTCGCGTGCGGTTTTTGCAGCGGATTGTTCTATGACCTGTCCGCTGCCGTGCCGGTGGGCGTTATGTCGCTCCTGCTGACCGTGGGTTCTTTTGCCCTGGTGCATAGCGCCGCCGGTCAGACGGGCGGTACCCCGAGTGCGCGCGGCATCACGGTGGGCACCTTCGCGCTCGTCATTAATGTGATTTACAGCATCATCTTGCTGTTTATGGGTTTGGAGACGAGCTTTGTCGTGGCGATCTTCGGTCATGCGCTGCCGTCTTCGATCCTGACGGGTCTGGTTGCCATTCCATTTTTGATGTCCGGCGTCGTGCCGCAGTCCGGCTATGGATTCTCCGCACGTGGCGGACGCCAGACGGGTATGCGCTTTAAGCCCAAGACCCGCAAGCTCAAATAGGGGAGGCCCGTAGATGTCTTCCCAGATGACGGTTATTATCGCCGGTGTCGTGCTGGTCGTGGCCATCGTGGTCGCGCTGGTCATCATGCGTCGGGGCGATTCCCGTTTTACCTACGATACGCAGCATGGAACGGCCCCGCGCGCCACCGAGGGCGAGGGCAATACCGCGGCGACCGCCTTTAAGGGCCGTTTTTCCATCCTCACCGCGGGTGTGGGCGCGATGTTTGCGGCGCTTGCCGTCAAGCTGTGGGGCATGCAGATGGTCTCGTCGGACTATTACGAGAAGCAGGCTAATAGCAATCAGACTCGCACCGTTACCACACCCGCTGTGCGCGGCCGCATCCTCGATCGCAATGGCGTGGCGCTTGTCCAGAACCGTCCCTCACTTGCTGTCGTGGCCTACCGCGATCTTGCCGAGGATGAGGTTCTGGTTCGCCATCTTGCCAACGTGCTCGGTATGCCCTACGTGGCGGTTCTGCGCAATATCCAGGACAATTCCGAGGGCGCCCAGAGCCTGCATACCATCGCGACGGACGTCCGTCGCTCCACGGTCGCCTATATTCAGGAGCACGCCGGCGAGTTCCCGGGCGTCAAGATTGCCGAGCGTACCGAGCGCCAGTACCCGTACGGCGAGACGGCCTGTCACATTTTGGGCTATACCGGCACCATTACCTCAGAGCAGCTCGAGGCCCAGAATAAGAAAACCTCTGGCGATGATGATGCTTCTGCTGGCCGGATTACGTACCAGTCGGGCGATATCGTGGGCCAGGCGGGCGTTGAGAGCTACTACGAAAACCTGCTGCAGGGTATTCGTGGCGAGCAGACCGTCAAGGTCGATGCCTCGGGCAATGTGACCGGTCAGGCCGGCGCGGTGCCCGCGAAGGCCGGCTCCGACATTAAGCTCACGCTCGACCTTAAAATCCAACAGGCCTGTGAGACGGCACTGTCGAGTGCTATCGAGCTTGCCAAGACCACTGGCTACAGCAATGCCGGCAACGGCGCTGTGGTGTGCCTCGATCCCAACAATGGCGAGATCCTGGGCATGGCGAGCGAGCCCAAGTTCGATCCGTCCGTCTTTATCGGCGGCGTCTCAAATGACGTGTGGACCGAGCTCAATGATGACAAGGGTTCGCACCCGCTGCTCAACCGCGCCATTAGCGGACAGTACATGTCGGCCTCGACCATCAAGCCGCTCTCGGCACTGGCCGGTCTTGAGTTTGGAACCTACACCTCAACGCAGACAACCAACTGCACGGGCTATTGGACGGGCCTGGGCAAGGCTTGGGGCAAGCGCTGCTGGCTGACGTCTGGCCACGGCACCATGACGCTGCAGTCGGGTATCGCCAACTCGTGCGACCCCGTCTTCTACGACATGGGCAAGGCGTTCTTCTATGACGAGCAACATCCCGAGGGCCTGCAGGAGGTCTTTCGTCGCTGGGGTCTAGGCAAGACCTGCGGTATCGATCTGCCGAGTGAGGGCGCGGGCCGTATTCCCGATGCCGAGTGGAAAGAGTCGTACTTCACCGACGCCTCTGCCGAGGACCGCAAGTGGAATGCCGGCGATATGACCAACATTGCTATCGGCCAGGGCGACATCCTGGTGACGCCCCTGCAGATGGCGTGCGCCTATATGGGTCTTGCCAACGGCGGCAAACAGTACGTGCCTCACGTGTTTTTGTCTGCCGTGTCGCGCGATGGCGACGGCGATGCCTATAAGTACAACGGCAAGGGCAAGAAGAAGCGCCTGGAGGCCAAGATTAACAGCGATTCGGATTTGGCTCTTGTTCGCAACGGCATGCACGACGTGATTTACACGGCATCGACGTCCCTGGCGGCTCACTTTGGCACCCTGACGCCGCAGGTATACGGCAAGTCGGGCACGGGCGAGAAAAGCGGCGAGGACGAATACGCGTGGTTCTGCGCCTATGCACCGGCCGATGACCCCAAGTATGTCATCGCTACTGTCCTGGAGCAGGGCGGCGGCGGCTCAGATACCGCGATGCATGTCGTGCGCGACGTGCTCGGCGTGATTTATGACGAGCCCGATACCTCTTCGGCCTCGGGCGATTCTTCGGTTCGATAGGAGGTTGCGATGGATTTTTCTCCGGCGGATCTGTTCCGTTCAACCAAGACCGGCTCTCGCAGCAGCCTGGACCGCGTCAACAAGCAACTTTCGGCCTCGCGCGGCACGTTTCGCCAAAAGGTGCATATCGGTGTGCTCGTGGCTACAGTGGCGCTCGTCGCCTACGGTGCCATCATTATCTGGTCGGCTTCGCAGTTTAAGGCCGATGCCTCGTTCTCACGCCATCTGCTGGGAATTGGTATCGGGGCGGTGCTGGCGGTGCTCGTCTGGCGTACCGACCTGCGCGGTATTTCCAATTTCTCGACGGCGTTGCTCGTCATCGACCTGATCGTGATCTTTTCGCCCAAGATTCCAGGTCTGTCCTATACGGGCGGTCTGGGCATGACGGGCTGGATCAAGATTCCCGCTATCGGCTTGACATTCCAGCCGGTTGAGCTTGCCAAGCTCATCACCATCTTCTTTATTGCTACGCTTGGCTCGCAGTATAACGGTCGCATCGATACCGCTCGCGACTACGTCAAGCTCTGCGGCATTCTGTCCATTCCGTTTTTGGCCGTCGTTGCCATGGGCGACCTGGGCTCGGGCCTGGTCGTGCTGGTTTCGGGCGCCATCGTCATTTGTATGAGCGGTGCACGCCGCGAATGGGTGCTGTCGACCCTGGCCCTGCTCGTGGGCCTGGTGGCCCTCGTCCTGGCGCTCGATTCGGTCTTTGATTCGTTGCTCGGCCACGATGTGCTCATCAAGCAGTATCAGATGAACCGTCTGACGGTCTTTATCGACCCCGATAATGCCGATTCGGACGATGCCTACAACCTGCAGCAGTCGCTTATCGCCGTTGGCTCGGGCGGCTTCTTTGGTAAGGGTTTGGGCCATGCGACGCAGTCGGCCGGCGGCTTTCTGCCTGAGTTCCACACCGACTTCGTCTTCGCCTTCCTGTCCGAGACCTTTGGCTTTTGCGGTTCCTTTTTGCTCCTGTGCCTCTACGTGCTGCTGATCTTTTCGACGATTCGCGTCGCCTTTAAGTGTGAGTCGCTGTTCTTGCGCCTATCGTGTGTGGGCATCGTTGGCATGTGGGCGTTCCAGACCTTCGAAAACATCGGCATGTGCATCGGCATGATGCCGATTACCGGTATTCCGCTACCGTTTATTAGCTTCGGTTCGTCTTCGATGATGATTCAGCTGCTGACGGTGGGTATCGTACAATCTATATGGCGGCATCGTTCGGGCGCCGCGTAACCGCTGGAGGGGTTTGCTATGAAAATTCCCGTAGATAAGCTGACCCGCGCTTTTAAGATGGGCGCGTCCGTTAAGAAGGATTCCGATACGCCGGTGCGCGTCTCGGTCTATCTGGATTCGTCCGCCTCGCGCTTTCTTGCTGAGACGGTGCGTGACGCCTTTGTGCCGCAGGCGACCTCGGGCATTGTGCGCGTCGAGCGTCTGGGGGAGGAGCGAATTGCTCCAAAGACCGATACCGATGTGGTACTGGTGCTCTCGTGTGGTTCCGACCGCCTGGAGAGTGCCGTGCAGGAGCTCGTGATCGCCGGCGCGCCCGTGTGCGTGCTTGCCGAGTCTGCTGTGGAGGTGCCGTTTATCGAGGAGTCCACGCCCATGCTCGGCGTGGTGGCGGCAACCGATAAGACGTATCTCCTCGAGACGCTTGCCCGCTGGATTCTCGATCGCACCGACAAGGAAACGGCTTTTGCGGCGAACTTTGCCTTTATGCGCATCGCGGCAGCTAATCGTATCATCACCTCGTGCGCGCTCACCAATATGGCGACCGGTGCGCTGGTGTTTTTGCCGGGCGCCGATTATCCCGTTATGGCGCTGGCGCAGGTGGGCATGCTCTTTGAGCTCGCTGCCGTCTTTGGACGCGGCATTAAGCCTGAGCGCGGCTACGAGGTCGCGGGCGTGCTTGCCGGCGGTCTTGTGATCCGCGCGGTCACCCGCGCGCTCGTCAAGCAGACGCCGCATATTGGGTTTGCCGTTAAGGCGCTCACTGCTGCCGCGGGCACCTATGGCATGGGCCGTGCGCTTGTTTCGCTCTACGAGCGCGATGTCGACTACAGCCGTGCCAACGAGGTGGTCACTGCCACGTTCTCCCGCGTTCGCGATCTGGTGACCACGGTCGCGGGCGCTACCCGTCCTATGGCGTCCTACCAAGACGCATCCGATCTCGCTGCTTAGGGGTTTTCTGTTGCGCGTTCCGTATCAAGACTGCTTTCATTTAATTGAGCCGCTGCTCGCCAAGGTCGAAAAGCCGAGCCGCTATATCGATCACGAGTGGGGCACGCTTTCCAAGGCCGATGCCGACTACCGTTGCTGCCTGATCTACCCGGATGTGTACGAGGTTGGTTTGCCCAACCAGGGCATCGCCATCCTCTACAACATCCTTAACCAGGCCGAGGGCATCTCCTGCGAGCGTGGCTATGTGCCGTGGCCCGATATGGGTGACGCCATGCGCGAGGCGGGCATTCCGCTGCTGTCGCTCGAAGGTGCTGCCCCCGTTGCTTCGTTTGATATCGTCGGTCTGCATGTGCCGCACGAGATGGCGGTGACGAACTTCCTCGAGGCACTCGATCTCGCTGGCATTCCGCTGTTGGCGGCCGACCGAGGTGAAGACGACCCCATCATCATCGCCGGCGGCCCCTCGGTGTACAACCCCGAGCCGTACGCGGCCTTCTTCGATGCCATCCTCATCGGCGAGGGCGAGGAATCGCTGCTCGAGACCTGCCAGCTGCATCGGCGCCTGCGCGACGAAGGAGTCCCGCGCGCGCAGATTGTTGAGCAGCTTGCATCCATTGCCGGCAACTACGTGCCGTCGCTCTATGAGGTTCGTCACGACGAGCTCTGCTCGCCGCATGGCTACACCGTGCCGCGCGAGGGCAAGGATGCTCCGGCCGTGGTCTACAAGCGCGTCGTCGAGGATTTCGGCGCCACGAATCCGCTGTCGCAGTCGTGCGTGCCCTATGCGCAGCTGGTTCACGACCGCCTGTCTATCGAGATTCTGCGCGGCTGCGCTCGCGGCTGTCGTTTTTGCCAGGCCGGCATGACGTATCGCCCGGTGCGCGAGCGTTCGGCCGACCAGATCGTCTCGTCGGTGATTCAGGGTCTGGAAAAGACCGGCTATGACGAGGTGTCGCTGACCTCGCTCTCCACGACCGACCACTCCTGCATTCGTGACGTGCTCGGCAGGCTCAACCGTCGCCTGGAGGATACGGGTATTCGCGTGTCTATTCCGTCGCAGCGCTTGGATTCGTTTGGCGTGGATATGGCCGAGTCGGTCGCCGGCGAAAAGAAGGGCGGCCTGACGTTCGCGCCCGAGGCCGGCAGCCAGCGCATGCGCGACATCATTAACAAGAACGTGACCGAGGAGGACCTGGACCGTGCGGCCAAGGCGGCCTTCGAGGCCGGCTGGAACCGCATGAAGCTCTACTTTATGATGGGCCTTCCCGGCGAGCGCGACGAGGACATCGTGGCCATCGCCAATCTGGCCGATCACGTGCTGGAGCTCGGTCGTTCCGTGGTGCCCAAGGCTCGTCGCGGCTCGATCTCGGTGTCCATCTCGGTTTCGGTCTTTATCCCCAAGGCTGCCACGCCGTTCCAGTGGTGCCCGCAGCTCGACTACGACGACGTCAAGCGTCGCCAGAAGCTGCTCATCACGAGCGTTCGCAACCGTGCCGTCCGCGTGCATTACCACGATGCCGAGACCTCGCTCATCGAGGCCGCGCTCTCCCGCGCCGGTCGTGACATGACGCCCGTCATCATCGATGCTTGGCGCTCGGGGTCTCGCTTTGACGCCTGGGTAGAGCATTTCTCGCTCGATAACTGGAAGGAGGCTGCTGCCAAAAACGGCATCGACCTCAATGAGCTCGTGCACCTGCCCTACGAGTTGGACTGGCGTCTGCCGTGGGAGCATGTGAGCCCCGGCTGCACGCGCGGCTTCCTCGAGCGCGAGTACCGTCGCTCGCTCGAGGGTGTCACGACTCCCGACTGCACCCGCACGTCGTGCACCGGCTGCGGAATCTGCCCCACGCTCCACGCCAAGAATGTATTGATGGGTGATCGCGCATGAGTGAGCGCCTGACCGACAACCCCACGCTCTTTAGACTTCGTGTTCGCTATGGCAAGCGCGATCGCCTTAAGTACCTGGGCCATCTCGAAGTAATCCATACCATTGAGCGCATCGTGCGCCGTGCGGGACTTCCCTATGCCGTCACGCAGGGCTTCTCTCCGCACATGCGAGTGGGCTTCTCTTCGGCGCTACCGGTGGGTACGTCGTCGATCTGCGAGTGGTATGACCTGTTTATGACCGAGTTCGTGGCGCTCGACGAGGCGTTTGGGCGCCTAGCTGCGGCGTCTCCGGCCGATCTGGCGCCCATCGAGGCGGCGTACATCGACGTGCGCACGCCGGCGTTGACGGCGCAACTCACGCGTCTGTCGTATCGCATCGACCTGCACTTGGATCCCGAGGCGCCCGTAAGCGCCGACGAGGTGCGTCGTGCGATTGACACGCTGCGCGCGGACCATAGCATCGACTACGCGCGCGGCAAAAAGAGCAAGCGCTTGGATTTGGATCACACGCTCGTGGGCTATGAGCTCACGGCGGGGGAGCGCCCGGACCATTTGGTGCTCATGCTCGACACCCATGCCGACAACGAGGGCTCCATGCGTCCGGAAATTTTGCTTTCCGCTGCTGATGTTTTGTTGCAGGGCTTGACCCCGGGCGTGGATGCACCTATTGTTTCCACCGGTATGCAAGACCTCGTGACCATCTGCTCCTACGATGTCGAGCGTCAGAATCAAGCATGCGAGGACGACGAGGGCCGACTCGTCAGCCCCATACCTGTGCGAACTTGTGGATTTGCTCCACATACTCGTTGACGGGGGTATTTTCGCCTGCTACTATATTCGGCTGTTGCACTAACTGATGCATGAAGGGCAAGTAAACATGTACGCAATCGTTAACACGGGCGGCAAGCAGTACAAGGTCGCCACCGACGATGTCATCACCGTCGAGAAGATCGAGGGCAATGAGGGCGACAAGGTCACCCTGCCGGTTATCTTCCTCAACGATGGTAAGAAGATCGTCACCGATCCCGACAAGCTGGCCAAGGCCAAGGTTACCGCTCAGATCGTTGAGCAGTTCAAGGGCGAGAAGCAGCTGGTCTTCAAGTTCCACAAGCGTAAGCGCTATCGTCGTCTGAAGGGTCACCGTCAGCAGCTCACCAAGCTGAAGATCGTGAAGGTCCAGGCTACGTCCCGCGCCAAGAAGGCTGTCAAGGCAGAGGCCGAGGCTGTTGCCGAGGCTCCCGTCGCCGAGTAGATTACACTCGTAACGAAAGAGTAGGTATACACAATGGCACACAAAAAAGGACTCGGTTCCTCCCGTAATGGCCGTGACTCCCGCGGTCAGCGCCTTGGCACGAAGCGCTATGCCGGCCAGACGGTAACCACGGGCACGATTCTCGTCCGTCAGCACGGCACTCACATCCACCCGGGTGAGAACGTTGGCCGTGGCAAGGACGACACGCTGTTCGCGCTGGTCGACGGTACCGTTGAGTTCCACAAGGGTATCAAGCACAGGGTCAGCGTACGCCCGCTCGCGAACGCGTAATTCACCCTTCATAGAGCACATATGTGGGAGGCACTTGAGTTTTAGGATTCAAGGGTCTCCCTCTTTTTTGTAGGAGGCGATTCTGTTGTCACAGTTCACCGATATCAGCCGCATTAACGTGTGCGGCGGCGACGGCGGAGCCGGATGCATGTCGTTTAGGCGTGAGGCATTTGTCCCCAAGGGCGGCCCCGATGGCGGCGACGGCGGTCGTGGCGGCAATGTCGTCATCCAGGCCGATGCTCAGCTGTCTTCGCTGATCGATTACCGCTTTAAGCATCACTTCCGCGCCGAGCGCGGCACGCACGGGCAGGGTGCCCGTCGTAACGGTAAGAGCGGCGAGGACCTGATTCTCAAGGTCCCTATGGGTACCGTGGTGCGCGAGCTCGACCCCGAGACGCAGACCCCGATGTTCGAGATTGCCGATCTGGTGCACGATGGCGAGCGCGTTGTCGTGGCCCCTGGTGGCGCCGGCGGCTTGGGCAACACGCACTTTGTGACGTCGGTGCGCCGCGCGCCCGCGTTTGCTCAGCTGGGCGAACCGGCAGAGGAGCACTGGATTGAGCTCGAGATGAAGCTTATGGCCGATGCCGCACTCGTGGGCTTTCCCTCGGTGGGTAAGTCATCGCTCATTGCACGCATGAGTGCCGCCCGCCCCAAGATTGCTGACTACCCGTTTACCACGCTCGTGCCCAATCTGGGCATGGTGCGTGCCGGCGAATATTCTTATGTCGTTGCCGACGTCCCCGGTCTTATCGAGGGCGCGAGCGAAGGCAAGGGCCTGGGTCACCAGTTCTTGCGCCACATTGAGCGTACGGCCCTGATCATGCATGTCGTCGACATGACGGGCGGTTTTGAGGATCGCGATCCGGTTGAGGACTATCGCATCATCAACCGCGAGCTCGAGCAGTATGGCGCCGAGCTTTCGGAGCGTCCGCAGATCGTTGTCGCCAACAAGTGCGACGCGCCGGGCACGGCCGATAAGATTGCCGACCTCAAGCGCGCAGCGCTCGACGATGGACATATGTTCTTTGCCGTGTCTGCCGTGACGGGCGCCGGTCTCAATACGTTGTTGCTTGCCGTAGGTGAGCAGGTGGCCAAGCTCCGCGCCGAGCTGGCGGTCTCCGATGAACCGGTCGACCTGCGCGACGATGAGTGGGAGCGCCGCCGCCTGCAGCGTGAGAAGCGTTTCCGCATTGTCCAGGAAGAGCCCGGTGCCTTCCGCGTGGTCGGTCGTGCCATCGAGCGCATGGTCATCCAGACCGACTGGGAAAACGAGGAAGCCGTTATTTACCTGCAGCATAAGTTTGCGCGTATGGGTGTTGACGACGCGCTCGAGAAGGCCGGTTGCCGTGCGGGCGACGAGGTCCGCATTTGCCAGCGCGCCTTTGACTTTGAGGGCGCCGAGGACTTCTCGGAGTACGAGGAGCTCGAGGATGCTGGCGAGGACGTTGCCGTTGAGGCCATTGACGTGGCCGATGCTGCGGATGAGGGCGTCGAGGTTGTTGATGCGGCGGATGCCGCGGACGATGCCGAGACCTCGGAGAGCGAGTAAGCCATGTCGCTGCGCGGTGGAATCGGTTTGCCCGAGCTTCCTCTAGAGGACGGGCAGGAGTTTAGGCTTGGCATTATGGGTGGCACCTTTGATCCCATCCATTACGGGCACCTGGTGACCGCCGAGCAGGCGCGCGAGTCGCTCGACTTGGACGCTGTGCTCTTTATGCCGGCGGGCTCTCCTGCCTTTAAGCTTGACAAGCCGGTGACGCCTGCCGAGGACCGTTACGCCATGACGGTCCTCGCCACCGCCGCGAACCCGGCCTTTTTGGCGAGCCGGTTCGAGATCGACCGTCCGGGCGTAACCTATACGGCCGATACGCTTCATGCCCTTCGCGACTTTTACCCGCCGCAGGTAAAGCTCTACTTTATTACGGGCGCCGACGCGATTATCGATATTGTGACCTGGCATGATGCCGAACGAATCGCTGAGCTTGCTACCTTTATTGCGGCGACACGACCGGGCTTTGATATCGATACGGCGCGTGCCCGAATCAAAGAGTCGGGGCTGCCGTTCGACGTGCGCTATATTCAGATTCCGGCGCTGGCGATCAGCTCGACGAACATTCGCAAGCGAGTTGCCCGCGGTATGAGCGTGCGCTATCTTACGAGCGAGTCCGTGCTCGGCTACATTCGCAAACGCAGGCTATATGCCGATTTGGGCCAAGAAGATTTTGAGTGATGGGGGTCTACGTTGTCGGTAGAGGATCAGTTTGAGGGCGATGAGCACGCGCTGCTCAAGCGCATTCAAGAGCTGCTCGATGTTCGAATGAAGGATAAGCGCAAGCGCTATGTGCATTCGCTGGGTGTTGCCGAGACCGCACTTCATCTGGCCGAGGTCTACGGCGTTGACCGCTTTGATGCCGCTGCTGCCGGTCTGATCCACGACTGGGACAAAGTGCTCTCCGACGACGAGCTGGTTACGCGCGCTCTGCATTACGGCATTAAGATTGCCGGCTCTCCTTCCGCCGCGACGCCGCTTTTGCATGGTCCTGTTGCCGCCTATGAGCTTCCGCAGCTTTTCCCCGAGTTGTCGCCTGCTGTTTTCCAGGCTGTCGACCGTCACACCGTTGGCGCCTGCGACATGACGCCGCTCGATATGGTGGTCTTTGTGGCCGATGCCATCGAGCCCAACCGCCATGGTGATTATGCCATCGCGCTGCGCAAGATGGTGGGGGAGTCGACGCTTGACGAGTTGTTCTTCTCCTGTTTTGCGCAGGGTCTGGTCTACGTGATCCAGTCCGGGCGTTATCTTTATCCCACGGCTATTACGATTTACAACCATTACGCCCAGCTGCGCTAGCTCGGGTGTGTCTAGAAAGAGGTATTCCATGGCCGATGAGACCATGACCGACGAGCAGATTCTTGAAGGTGTGGAGCACAAGAGCTTCGTTGCCACGTCCGACCGCACCGCTGCCTCGCTGTCCACGAGCGGTGTCGCCGCCGAGGATGTCGCCCGCGCCGCCGCGCAGGCCGCCTACGACAAGAAAGGCGAGGACGTGCAGGTGCTCGATCTGACCGAGCTCTCCGACGTGTGCGATTACTTTGTGCTCGCCACCGGTACCAATAACCGTCAGGTCGATTCGATCGTCGACGAGATCGAGGAGAAGGTCGCCGAGGCTTGCGGCGAGCATCCGTTCTCCATCGAGGGCCGTGAGCAGAAGACCTGGATGCTCATGGACTACGGCTCGGTCGTCGTTCACGTCTTCACTCCCGAAGCCCGCGACTTCTACCGTCTAGAAAAGCTCTGGGGTGACGCCCCCCAGCTCCCCCTCGACCTCCTCTAGTGGCTCATTTGATACGGGGCTTTTAGTTAGCCTCGCGCATTTTGCCGGGCAGTTGCGGTTTTCCGTACCTGCCCGGCTTTCTTTTTGCCCAAAGGCGGTTAATCGTTGAAGCGGGATTGGCGGCCGAAAGATAGGGCGGTGTCGCCGAACTTGTCTCGGACGGCATCGATCGCGACTGAGAGGTCGCGACGGTCGCTTGATTGGGCTCCGCGGTCGTCGACTTCGCAGAACAGGTCGGTCTGGATGCCGCCCTGATGGTCAAAGTCGCTCATCCCGATACCCGCCAGACGCACATGCATGCCTTCCTGCCAGATGTTGTCGAGCAGTTCGAGCGCAACCGCCACAAAGATGTTCTCATCGTCGGTGGGGTGGGGAAGCCGCCGCTGCGCCGTGCGTCCGCTGCCATACGAATACTTAAGCTTGAGCGTTACCGTGCCGCCCGTCAGTCCCTGACGGCGCAGGCGGCGTCCAACCGACTCTCCCAACAGCGCAATCGCCGCTTCGATGTCCCCACGCTCAGTCAAATCTTTCGCAAAGGTGCGCTCATTGCTCACGGATTTAACCTCGCGTTCCTCATCGAGGCTTGTTACTTCGGATATTTCGAGTCCCAGCGCACGCTGGCGCATGCGTTCGCCGTTGACGCCAAAAATAGAGGCCAAGGTTGATTCCGGTGAACGTGACAGCTCGCCGAGCGTGTAGATGCGCATGCGGCGCAGTCGCTCCTCGGCCGAGCGCCCGATGCCGCTCATGGCAGATACCGGCAGCGCGGCCAAAAAGCGCTGCTCGGTTCCGGGGCGCACGATGGTCAGCCCAAACGGCTTATCCCGCTCGCTTGCGATCTTTGCGACCGTCTTGTTGCAGCCCACGCCAATGGAGCAGGTCACTCCCAGCGCTGCCACGCGGTCGCTTATACGCCGCGCAACCAGTAGCGGGTCTTCGGGCGCAAAGCGACCCGGTGTGATATCGATAAAGGCTTCGTCGATGGATACGCGCTCAACGCGCGGCGTCTCCTCGGCAAGAATCGCCATGACCTGCGCGCTCACCTCGCGGTAGCGATCAAAGTGCCCGTGCGTCCAAATGGCTTGCGGGCACAAGCGCCGCGCCTCGGCCGAGGCCATGGCAGAGTGCACGCCAAAGCGACGTGCCTCATACGAACACGTGGACACGACGCCACGCGAATCGGCGTCTCCGCCCACGATGAGCGGCTTTCCGCGCCATTCGGGATGATCGAGCATCTCCACGCTCGCAAAAAACGCATCGAGGTCCATGAGGCCCACCGCCGGACCCGTCCAGGGCGGCGGCGTGACGCCCATGGCATCCTCATAACCGTATGTATGTTCGCGTCTTTCCATGTCATGAGTATACCGCGCAGCTCATGTGGGGTGCGTGTATGTGCTTGCAAATCCCGAATTCTTGTCTAAGATATGGATTTGCCCTCGACTACACCGAAGAAGTTGGTCTCACGGACTTCACCTGCCCGCGTCGATGGCGTATTATGTTCAACTGTTTGTTTGTAGTTGCAGCCTAAAGCTGCTTGGTTGGAGGAGTTTCCTTTGGCAGTCAAGATTCGCCTTGCTCGTCACGGCGCTAAGAAGCGTCCGTACTACCGTGTCGTCGTCGCCGATTCCCGCGCCCCGCGTGACGGTCGTATCATCGAGGAGGTTGGCCGCTACAACCCGATGACCGCCCCCAAGACCATCAATCTCGACCTCGAGAAGATCGCCGACTGGCAGTCCAAGGGCGCTCAGCTCACCGACGCCGTCGCCGCTCTGGTCAAGGCCGCCAACGAGGGTGAGAAGACCGAGACCGTCGTCAAGAAGTCCAAGAAGCAGCTCGCCAAAGAGGCCGAGGCCGCTGAGGCCGCTGAGGGCGCCGAGGAGTAAATCGTGCCTGAGGTTGACGCTGCACAGCTCGAGGGTGAGGCAATGCTCTCAGATCGCATCGCCGATCTCGTCGAATATCTCGTTGTTCAGATCGTCGACGACCCGGATTCCGTGAGCCTTGAGGTCATCGATGGTGACGACGCCTCCACGATTGAGGTTTCGGTCGCCGAGGATGACGTCGCTAAGGTCATCGGCCGTCGTGGCCGTACCATCAAGGCCATTCGCACGCTCGCCCGTGCACTGGCCGCTCGCCTCGACACTGCTGTCGAGGTAGAGGTTCTGGGCTAGGACCTTGAGGTCCCAGTACAAAAACATCGCCCGTGTGGTCAAGCCGCACGGAAGGAAGGGGGAGGTCCTCGCGCAGCCGCTGCGGGGGCTTCCTTCTGTATTAGAGCCGGGTATGCGCGTCGCCCTGACGCCGCCGGCGCTCAAGCGCGACCGCTTTTGCACGGTCGTGTCCGTCACCGATACGGGCGATGGCGATCTGGTCTCGTTTGAGGGCATTGACGACTTGACGGCCGCCGAGGGCATCACGGGATGCTATGTGTTGGCAAATCGTGACGATTTTGAGCTCGATTCACTCGACGCCGCCTATTCCGACCTGATGGGTCGCGAGGTGGTCGACGAGCGCTTCGGTTCACTCGGTACGATCGTCGAGATCATGTCGACGCCCGCTAACGATGTTTGGGTTGTCGAGGGCGATCGGTACGGCGAGGTACTGATTCCCGTGATCGAGCAGGTTGTGCTCGATCTTCCCGACACAGGAACAATTTCCGTCCACGTTATGGACGGCCTGATCGATATGGACAAGTAGGGAGGACAACATGCTGATTGAGACCCTTTCGGTCTTTCCCGAGATGTTTGAGCCCGTCATGTCCACATCGATTTTGGGCCGCGCCCGCAAGGCCGGCCTTTTTGATTTTAAGGCGTATAACCTGCGCGACTGGACGCACGACCGTCATCGTACCGTCGATGACGAGCCGTACGGCGGCGGGCAGGGCATGCTCATGAAGGTCGAGCCTATCGCCGAGGCCATCGAGGCCATTAGCGCGGAGGGCCCCAAGCCGACGGTGGTGTTCTTCACCCCGTGCGGCGAGCCTTTTACGCAGCATGTGGCCGAGCGCCTGCTCAAAAGCGAGCGCCTGCTGTTTGTGTGCAGCCGTTACGAAGGTGTCGACGAGCGTGCCTATGCGTATGCCGACGAGCGCCTGTCGATCGGCGATTACGTGCTCACGGGCGGCGAGCTTCCCGCTATGGTCGTTGCCGATGCCGTCGTACGCCTGATCCCCGGCGCCCTTGGTGACGAGATGAGCAACGTGGACGAGTCGTTCTCGACCGCCGAGGACGGAGGCCTGCTCGAGTACGCGCAGTACACCCGCCCCGCCGAGTTCAACGGCGAGGGCGTGCCTCCGGTGCTCGTGAGCGGCGATCACGCCAAGGTCGATGCCTGGCGTCGCAAGAACGCCATCGAGCGCACCTGCCGCTGGCGTCCGGACTTGATCGAGACGGCGCGGCTCACGCCCGAGGAGCGCGCTTACGCGCAGGTGATCCTTGACGCTTCGTATTCGCAGAGCGAGGAGTGAATATGGTTCCTACGCAACATTCCGCGTTGAGGGGCGCTTTTGAGTGGATCGCGGTCATCGCGATCGCACTGGTCGCCACCTTCTTGATTCGCTCGTTTGTGGTCGAGCCCTTTGTAGTGCCCACCGGTTCCATGGAGGACACGATCGAGATCGGCGATCAGATTCTGGCGCAGAAGGTGACGCTCGAACTCGGACAGCCCGTCAAACAGGGCGATATCGTGGTGTTTCACAACCCCGATGCCACATCCGAGCATGACGTGCTGGTAAAGCGCGTCATCGCCACGGCCGGCCAGACGGTCGACCTTCAGGACGGCAAGGTCGTCGTTGACGGCCAAGCGCTCGACGAGGACTATACGACGGGCATGAGCTGGCCGCTTTCGGTCCAGGCGCCCGCCGCCCAGGTGAGTTATCCCTACACCGTTCCCGACGGGTGCGTGTGGGTGATGGGCGACAACCGCGAAAACTCTGCCGACTCGCGCTACTTTGGTCCCGTCGATCGCTCTGATTTGATCGCTGTGGCGCTTGTGCGCTACTGGCCGCTCAACCGCATCGGCGCTATCGACTAAAAACCGCTATAGTACAGTACCTAACCGTGTAATCGTTTCGACGAGGGGATATTAGAGGCATGAACGCTTCATCGCTTTCCTTCCAAGACATCATCCTGCGCCTCCAGCAGTACTGGGGCGAGCAGGGCTGCGTCATTATGCAGCCCTATGACTCCGAGGTCGGTGCCGGTACCTTCCATACCGCCACCACGCTGCGCTCGCTCGGTCCTGCCGAATGGCGCACCTGCTATGCGCAGCCCTGCCGCCGTCCCGCCGACGGTCGCTACGGCGAGAACCCCAACCGCATGCAGCACTACTATCAGTTCCAGGTGCTCATCAAGCCCTCGCCGGTCAACGCCCAGGAGCTTTACCTGGGGTCTCTTGCCGCCATTGGCCTGGACCCCAACGACCATGACGTCCGCTTTGTCGAGGACGACTGGGAGAGCCCGACCCTGGGCGCCTGGGGCCTTGGCTGGGAGGTCTGGCTCAACGGCATGGAGGTCACGCAGTTCACGTACTTCCAGCAGGTGGGCGGTATCGAGGTCGACCCCGTGCCCGTCGAGATCACCTATGGCCTGGAGCGTATCGCCATGTACGCTCAGGGCGTCAACTCGGTATACGATCTGGTGTGGAGCTATCTGCCCGACGGCACGCCCATGACCTACGGCGACGTGTTCCTCGAGAACGAGCGCGAGTTCAGTGCCTATAACTTTGAGGTCGCCAACGTCGAGATGATGCGTCAGAAGTTTGACGACTACGAGGCCGAGTGCCATTCCTGCCTGGAGCGCAAGCTGCCGTTGCCGGCGTACGACTGTGTCATGAAGTGCAGCCACGCCTTCAACCTGCTCGATGCCCGCGGCGCCCTGTCCGCGGTCGAGCGTGCCAACTACATCCTGCGCGTCCGCGCCGTCGCCAAGGCGTGCTGCGAGGCCTACATGGCCGAGGTCGCCGGAGTCAACGAGAATGCCGACCAGGAAGGCGAGGTGGCGTAAGCCATGGCAGACGCTAAGGATTTCCTGTTTGAGATCGGTACGGAGGAAATGCCCTCTGCACCGCTGAACAATGCCGTCAAGCAGCTTGGTACCATGATCGCCAAGGGTCTCGACGAGGCCGGTCTGGCCCACGGCGAGGTCCGCGTGATCTCGAGCCCGCGTCGCCTGGCTGCGCTCGTTGCCGACGTTGCCACCGCGACCGATGAGGTTCACGAGGTCAAGCGTGGCCCCGCGGCAAACATCGCCTTCGACGCTGACGGTAACGCCACCAAGGCCGCCCAGGGCTTCGCCCGCAAGTGCGGTGTGGCTGCCGAGGACCTGGTCCGTCGTGAGGATACCGACGGTCGCGAGTATGTCTTTGCCGAGAAGAACATTCCCTCCGCACCGGCAACCCCGATCCTGACGGCCCTGTGCGAGAAGACCATTGCCGGCCTGCAGTGGCCCAACTACCGCTCCCAGCGCTGGGGCCACGAGCACGCGACGTTCGTGCGTCCGGTCCGCTGGATTTGCTGCCTTCTGGGCGAGGATGTTGTGCCCGTGTCGTTTGCCGACGTGACGAGCGGCAACACCACGCGCGGCCATCGCGTGCTCGGCCCCGGTGACCACGTTGTCGCCAGCCCCGCCGCCTACGAGCAGGTACTCGAGGACGCCGGCGTGCTTTCTGCCGAGCGCCGTCGCGAGGCCATCCTTGCCGGTATCTCCGAGGTCGAGGCCGCTCGCCCCGGCTGCCATGTCGATACGCCCAAGAAGGTCTTTGAGGAGGTCATTAACCTCTGCGAGTGGCCGACAGTGCTCGTCGGTACCTTCGACGAGGAGTTCCTCAAAGTCCCGCACGAGATTATCTGCGAGTCCATGCTCACCAACCAGCGCTACTTCCCGATCTATGACGGCGAGGGCAAGCTCACGCGTGAGTTCGTGGTCGTTTCCAACAGCAAGCCCGAGAACGCCGAGCGTGTGATCGACGGCAACGAGCGCGTCGTGCGCGCCCGCCTGGACGACGCCAAGTTCTTCTACGAGGAGGACCTGAAGATCTCCCTCGACGAGTTCCGCGAGCGTCTGGCCAAGGTCGCCTTCCAGGAGAAGCTCGGCAGCGTGCTCGCCAAGTCCGAGCGTGTTGAGCAGCTCGCGCTCGCCATTGCCCGTGAGGCCCATCTGGGCGCCCACCTGGCCGCCGACGCCGCTCGCGCCGCTCACCTGTGCAAGGCCGACCTGGTGTCCAACGCCGTCGTCGAGTTCACGAGCCAACAGGGCGTGATGGGCGGTTATTACGCGACCGCGATGGGGGAGAACGACGAGGTTGCCCACGCCATTCGCGATCATTATCGTCCCCGCTTTGCCGGCGACGAGCTGCCCGAGGGCACCGCTGGCTGCATCGTGGCCTGCGCCGACAAGCTCGATACCATCGCCGGTATCTTTGCCATCGGCGAGCCCCCGACTGGCTCCTCCGATCCCTACGCGCTGCGTCGTGCCGCTATCGGTATCATCAACATCCTGCGCGACCGTCTGCCGATCGATCCCACGTCGCTCATCGACTTTGCGCTCGAGCTCTATAGCGAGCAGGGCATTGAGTTCGACGCCGCCGAGGTCGCGCAGCAGGTTCGTGACTTCTTCCATGGCCGCCTGGTGAGCATGGCCCGCGACGAAAAGATCCCGGCCGATACCGTTGCCGCCGTCTCCGCGGTGCACATTATCGCCCCGTCCGTCTTCTTCGCCCGCTGCGCCGCCCTCGACGAGGCCCGCAAAAACGACGCTGAGACGTTCGACAACCTGGCTACCGCCTATGCCCGTGCCGCGCATATCTCGAAGCCCGAGCTGGGTGCGGAGTACGACCGCGCCCTGATGGGCGAGGCCGAACTCGCGCTCGCCGACGCCTCCGAGGCTGCTCAGACCGCTGTCGATGCCGCCCTTGCTGCCGAGGACTACCCGGCCGCATTTGCTGCCCTCGCCGCCCTGCGTGCCCCCATCGACCGCTTCTTCGACGAGGTCATGGTCATGGACAAGGACGAGCAGCTTCGCGATAATCGCCTTAAGCTGCTCAACCGCTTCGAGGCCGTTTTCTCCGGCATTGCCAACATCGGTGAGCTTGCCCGCAAAAAGTAAGCCAGCCTGCGCATAAGCGCAAAAGGAGCCCCGCATGGATTGCCCGGTCACCGCTCGTCCCACCGTTATCGTTATCTCCGACTCGCTCGGCGATACCGCTTGTGAGGTGGTGCTCGCGGCGTCCGGGCAATTTGATGAAGGGGCTTTTCGTCTCTTGCGCCTGCCCAAGGTGACCTCCGTGGAGCAGGTCAAGTCATTTGTGGGGCCGCGCGTCGATGCCGACCATCGCGATGTCGCCGTGTTCCATACCATTGTCGATCCGGCGCTTCGCGCCCGCGTGCTCGATTACCTGGGTATGCTGCATATCCGTTCGGTCGACCTGATCGGCCCGACGCTTGCCGTGCTGTCGTCGCTCATCGGTGTGCCGCCCAAGTGCGTTGCGGGCGTGATTCACAAGACCGATGACCGCTATTTCCATCGTATCGAGGCCATGGAGTATTTCGTTGAGCACGATGACGGTCGTGGTTGCGACGATCTGTCGGGTGCCGATATCGTGCTGCTGGGTGTGTCGCGTACATCCAAGACGCCGCTGTCGATGTATTTAGCCTATCAGGGCTACAAGGTCGCCAATGTCCCACTGGCGCATGGCATGGAGCCGCCCAAGTCGATTTACGAGGTTGACCCGATGCGCCTGTTCGGCTTGATTTCGACCGTCGATGTGATTTCCGAGATTCGCGATAGCCGCTTGGGCGACGACTACGCCCGCGCCGTCGCAGGCTCCTATGCCGAGCCCGAGAGCGTGCGTAGTGAGCTTGCGGAAGCCCGCGCGCTCATGAAACGCCTGGGCTGCTTTGTAGTGCGTACCGACGGCAAAGCCATCGAGGAAAGCGCTGCCGAGATCATTGCTCACCTCGAAGAGATTCAAGAGGCAAGAGCCCGCCGTGCCGCCCGCCGCGCTCAACAAAAGTAGCTCACTTGGGACAAGGTTGTTTGGGTAGCTAATTTGGGACGGGGCTCTTTTAGCTAACCAAAGAGAATACTTGGAATTAATGCTGATAAATGGTAAAGCGATTTAGCAAAAACATCGCATCCGACCTGCACTTTCCTTGTAGTGGTATCTTCATAAGGTAACCACCTTTACCTACCGTTTACCGCCGGTTTTAGCACGTTTACCAAACCGCGCACCCTCTGCTCAAGCCTGTCCAAAACCCGCCGTATAGTTCCCTCACGGCCCGCATCCGGCGGGTCGATTCGTTACCACGGTCGTGCGCGTAAGCGCATGGAAGGGGAAGTATCGTGAGCGATTGCAAGAGGGTTTACCGTTTTGGAACCGACGCCCAGGGCACCTGTGTCACTGAGGGCGACAAATCCATGAACTTCGTGCTTGGCGGCAAAGGCGCAAACCTTGCCGAGATGAGCCGCATCAGTCTGCCGGTTCCCGGTGGCTTTACCATTACCTGCCAGACCTGTGTCGAGTACTCCGGTGCCGGCAACGTCTGGCCCGAAGGCGCACTCGATGAGATCGTTGCCGCCGAGGCGGACCTCGAGGCCCGTTGCGGCAAGAAACTCGGCGATGCCTCCGATCCGCTGCTCGTGTCGGTTCGCTCGGGCGCTCCGTTCTCCATGCCCGGCATGATGGACACGGTCCTCAACCTGGGCCTCAACGACGATTCCGTCCAGGGCCTTATCGCGCAGACGCAGAACCCGCGCTTTGCCTGGGACAGCTACCGTCGCTTTATCCAGATGTTCTCCAACGTCGTCATGGGCGTCGACGCCGACTTGTTCGAGAATGCCCTGACCCAGGCCCGCCTGGTCGCCGGCGTTCGCGTCGATTCCGAGCTTTCGGCCGAGGACCTGCAGGAGCTTGTCGAGACGTTCAAGGGTATTTTCTCCGATAACGTCGAGGCGACCCTGTATCCCGAGCTTGAGGTTGCCGACGGCAAGCCCGTCTTCCCGCATGATCCGGAGCTCCAGTTGCGCCTTGCCATCCAGGCCGTCTTTGGCAGCTGGATGAACGAGCGTGCCTGCATTTACCGCAAACAGCACGGCATTTCCGACGAGCTCGGCACCGCCGTCAACGTCCAGGCCATGGCCTTTGGCAACAAGGGCGAGACCTCTGCGACCGGCGTCGCCTTTACGCGCAACCCGGCCGACGGCACCAAGGAGTTCTATGGCGACTTTTTGGTGAATGCCCAGGGCGAGGACGTCGTCGCCGGCATCCGAAACACCGAGCCCATCGCCGACCTCAAGACCACCTCGGGCCTCGAGTCCGCAGGCGAGGAGCTCGAGCGCGTGTTCCTGACGCTCGAGGATCATTACCGCGATATGTGCGATATCGAGTTTACCATCGAGCAGGGCAAGCTCTGGATGCTCCAGACCCGCGTGGGCAAGCGCACCGCCACTGCCGCCCTGCGCATTGCTATCGAAATGGTCGAGGAGGGCCTCATCACCCGCGAGGAGGCTGTGAGCCGCATCGATCCCGCGCAGCTCGACCAGCTCCTGCACCCGCAGTTCGACGCCTCCAAGAAGTACGAGGCCCTGGCCAGCGGCCTTAACGCCAGCCCTGGTGCCGCCGTGGGCGAGGTCGTGTTCTCGAGTGATGACGCCGTCGCGCGCGCCAACGAGGGCCACAAGGTCATTCTGGTCCGCTGGGAGACCAACCCCGACGACCTGAAGGGCATGGTCGCCGCCGAGGGCATCCTGACCAGCCACGGTGGCAAGACGAGCCATGCCGCCGTTATCGCCCGCGGCATGGGTACGCCCTGCGTTTGCGGCGTTGAGCGCTTCCACATTGACGCGGCAGAGAAGGTCGTGCGCATCGAGGGCAGCGACCGCGTGCTGCGCGAGGGCGATGTCATCTCCATCGACGGCACCCAGGGTATCGTCGTCGACGGCGCGGTTGACCTGGTCTCTGCAGAGCTCACCGGCGACCTGGACACCATCCTGTCTTGGGCCGATGAGATCCGTTTGGACGAGACCGACGGTCACGCCAACCACGTGCGCGTCAACGCCGACAACCCCGAGGATGCCGAGCTCGCGCTCGAGTTTGGCGCCGAGGCCATCGGTCTATGCCGCACCGAGCACATGTTCCTGGGCGATCGCAAGAACATCATCCAGAGCTTTATCCTGTCTGACGATGAGGCCGTGAAGCAGCAGGCCCTGGCCGACTTGCTCAAGGTTCAGACCGAGGACTTCCTGGCGATGTTCAAGACCATGTCCGGTCGCGATGTGGTCGTCCGCCTGCTCGATCCGCCGCTTCATGAGTTCCTTGATAATCCTCGCGAGCTCGAGGTCGCCATCACCAAGAAGGAGGCCGCCGGCGCTCCCGAGGAGGAGCTCACTGCCCTGCGCGCCCGCCTGCGTCGCATCGACGGCATGGTCGAGTCCAACCCCATGCTGGGCTTGCGCGGCGTGCGCCTGTCCGTCGTCTTTGGCGATCTGCCGCTCATGCAGGTTCGCGCCGTCGCCACGGCCGCTGCCCGCCTTATCAAGGAGGGTGTCGACCCGCGCCCCGAGATCATGGTTCCGCTCGTTTCCATCACGGCCGAGCATGTCCAGACCCGCGAGGTCATTGAGCGCGTAATCGCCGAGGTTTCCGCCGAAGAGGGCGTCGGGCTCAATATTCCCGTGGGCACGATGCTCGAGCTGCCGCGTGCCTGCATGGTCGCTGACGAGATCGCCCATCATGCCGACTTCTTCTGCTTTGGCACCAACGACCTCACCCAGACGACCTTTGGCTTCTCGCGCGATGACGCCGAGGCCAAGTTCATCCCGCTGTACATGCATAAAAAGATCCTGAAAGACAACCCCTTCGAGACCATCGACGCGGCGGTGCTGGAGCTCGTGCGCCTGGCCGTCGAGAAGGGCCGCGCCACCAATCCCGACATGCACTTTGGCGTGTGCGGCGAGCACGGCGGCGACCCCAAGTCCATCAAGGGCCTGTTTAACGTGGCCGACGTGGACTACGTGTCCTGCTCGCCCTATCGCGTGCCCCTCGCGCGCCTGGCTGCCGCTCAGGCCAAGCTCGAGGCCAAGCGCAACGCCTAACGTTTTGGGTGTAGACGCCTAGTGTAGCCCCCCCCTCATGCCGCCCGTCTCATTCGCGAGGCGGGCGGTTATCATGTGCGGGTTTTGTCTTTTTGTCTGCGTAAAAAATTGTTCTTGCAGCAGAAACCCGCGCGTGTATACTCGAATACGTTTGTTCAACTACGTGCCGGCCAAGATGGTACGGCACCTCTAGAAGAGTAAGGAATTGCACATGGATTACATCCGCGCAATCGAGCGTCAGCAGATCCGCGAGGACATTCCTCAGGTTCGCGTCGCCGACAACGTCAAGGTTCACTACCGCATTAAGGAAGGCGACCGCGAGCGCATTCAGGTCTTCCAGGGCGACGTCATCCGCATGGCCGGCGCCGGTGCCCGCGAGACCTTCACCGTCCGCAAGATGTCCTTCGGTGTCGGTGTTGAGCGTACCTTCCCGCTTCACAGCCCCAAGATCGCCAAGCTCGAGGTCGTTCGTCATGGTCGCGTCCGTCGCGCCAAGCTGTACTACCTCCGCGACAAGGTGGGCAAGGCTGCTCGCATCCCCGAGAAGCGCTAAGAAGATCGCAGCGTCTGTCCACTCGTTTGGACACAAGGGTCACCTTCGGGTGGCCCTTCTTTTTATCTGATTTGCATGCAAGGAGGGCCTGGTATGGCCAATATGACGAGCTCGGTTTCGGCATCGCAGGTTGCCGGTGAGTTGGCGAGCGCTACGTTTGAGGAGATCCCCGCCCTCGTGGAGCATTATCGCGAGGACCCGCGCCAGCAGGTGATCAAGGCTTGCGAGCGTGCTCTTAAGCGCCATGCCAAGGAACTTGCCGAGCGCGAGCGCGTCAATGACATGTACGAGCTTATGCATGAGCTTGGCGGCGATGGGGTAGTCGTTGGTGTCGACGAGGTAGGTCGCGGATCGGTGGCCGGTCCTTTGACGGTATGCGCCGTCTGCCTTCCTATGGAGCCGCGCGTCTGGGGCATCAACGATTCCAAAAAGCTCACGCCGGCGCGCCGCGAGTTGCTCTCAGTGAAGATTGCCGAGGTGGCGACGGCAATTGGTTTTTGCCATATCGCGCCTAAGGATATCGATGAGATGGGCATGGCCCGCGCCATTCGAGCCGCTGTCGCGGGCGCCGTGGCCGATACGGGGCTCGAGCCCGATTGCGTGCTTATGGACGGTAACCCCTTGGGCGCCGTTCCCAACGAGCGCGACGTGGTGAAGGGCGATGCCAAGATCGCCTGTATCGCCGCGGCGTCCATCATGGCCAAGGTCACGCGTGATGAGATGATGGTCGAGTACGATGCCGAGTATCCCGAGTACCATTTGGCCGAATCGAAAGGCTACGCAAGCCCCGAGCACATCGAGGCCATTCGCAAACATGGACTTTGTCCACTGCACCGCGTGAGCTTTTGCGGAAACTTTCTGCAGACTGAGCGCCTTTTCTAGGTCAATTGTGGAGACAGGGACCTCAGGGGTTTTATAAACCTGCTGGTAGCGGGCCGTATGCAACACCATTGCTGCGTACGGCCCGTTTTTTGACGGCATTTGGTCAGCTTTTGGTTTGCTTCCGGTACTTACCCGCATGAAAGGTGCCCTCATCATCGGGGCAATGCAGCGTGCGGGAAAGGAGACCCCATGAGTGCCGCAAGCAAAAAGAGCAAGACGCAGCAGCTCAAGGAGCGTTGGGAAAACGGCGAGCTCGACTGCGGGGCGATGACGCCCGAGTTTATCAAGGGACTCAGTCCCCGCGAGCTGGGCATGCTGGGCGAGCTGATCACCATCGACTACTTTAACGAGCGCGGCTACACCTTGCTGGAGCAGGGTTATCGTTGCACCGAGGGCGAGGCCGATCTGGTGCTGCTCGATGAGCTCGACGATGTCGTGGTGATGGCCGAGGTCAAGACCAGACGCGTTGCACTGGATTGCAGCACGCGGGTCTTTCCCGAGGAGGCCGTGGACGCTCAAAAGCAACGCCGCTACCGCCGCATCGCAAGTTGCTATCTCATGGAGCATTATCCGCTCAAGGCGATTCGCTTCGATGCCGTGGGTGTCACCATTCGTGGCGGGCATATCGCTGAGATCGAGCATCAGTACAACGCGTTCGATTGGCAGGTGTCGTGATGGCGTTCGAGACGTTTGCCGTTCACGCGGCCTGCATCCGTGGCGTCGAGGCGATTCACGTCACGGTCGAGGTCTCGCTTGCCGGTGGTGTTCCGGGCATCCAAATGCTCGGCATTCCGAGTATGGAGGTGATGGAGTCACGCGGTCGTATTCGCTGCGCGATGCGCTCCGCCGGGTTCGAGATCCCACGCTCGGGCATTACGGTCAACCTAGCGCCCGGCGATATTCGCAAGACCGGTAGCGGCTTTGATCTGCCCATCGCCATCGCGGTTCTGGCGGCCGATGGGCAGATTCCCCGTGACAACCTCGATCGCTGCCTTATCGCCGGCGAGCTCGGCTTGGACGGTACGGTGCTTCCCGTCAAGGGCGAGGTGGCGTTTCAGTTATTGGCGCGTGATATGGGGCTGTCCTTTATCGCCGGCAGGTCCGATCAGCATGTGCCGCTTGCGGGCGTGGATTGCGGATTTATCGATCATTTGTCTCAGCTTGCCCATGGCATGGGCGATGCCGCGCGGCACTACTTGGATTCTGAAGTGCTCGAGGCGACCTTTGAGCCCGAACTCGACTATGCCGACGTACTGGGGCAGGAGGTCGCCAAGCGCGGCATGGCACTGGCGGCAGCGGGTGAGCTCGGTTTGCTTATGATCGGGTCCCCGGGATCGGGCAAGACGATGCTCGCGCGTCGTATGACCGGCATCCTGCCCGAGCTTTCCGTTGAGGATCAACAGGAGGCGCTGTGCATCCATTCGGTTTTGGGTGAGAACATTGATGGTTTGTTGGCGGGGCACCGGCCCTTCCGCAGTCCCCATCACAGTATTTCGACCGCAGGTCTTATCGGCGGTGGGCGCCCGGTGCACCCGGGTGAGATCAGCCTTGCTCATGGCGGCGTGCTCTTTTTGGACGAGCTTGCTGAGTTTCCCACGGGTGTGCTGCAGACGCTGCGTCAGCCCATCGAACGCGGCTATGTGAGAATCGTGCGCGTCGACGGGGCCTTTACCTTCCCGTCGCGCTTTCAGCTGCTGGCTGCGAGCAATCCCTGCCCCTGCGGTTTTTTGGGCGATCGCGAGGTACCGTGTCGCTGCTCAGCGGCGATGGTCGAGCGCTATCGGTCTAAACTGCGCGGTCCTTTGGCCGACCGTATCGACATGATGATCGATGTGATCCGTCCCGACCCCCAAGTGATTATCGAGGGTGCGGAGGGTATGTCGTCTGCCGAGTTACGTGACTACGTTGTGCGCGGTCGCGCTTTTCGCGCCTGGCGCGAATCCCGTATGGACGATGCGGATGCCGAGGCCGAGGATGACGAGACACGGTCCATTGACGGCGTCGTTTCGACCTTTGAGCTCGATGATGCGGCGGAGAAGTGTGTGCTCGGCCTGTCGAAGCGCACACATCTCACGGGTCGCGGCATCGTGCGACTGGTGCGTATCGCGCGTACAATCGCCGACGTCGCCGAGAGCGAGCAAGTGACGCAGGACCACGTGCTCGAGGCAGCGATGTACCAGGGAAGGAGGGACCAATGATGGCCGAGGGGACCTACGAGCTGCATCCAGGTGATGCGTTGTATCCCGAGACCGTTTTGGAGCTTTCTGATGTAACCCAGACGCTCTATGTGCGCGGCAACCCCGAGGTGCTTTCGACGCCCGCGCTCTCCATCATCGGCGCGCGTAAGGCCTCGCCGTATGGTCTTGCCGTGGCAGAGCTTGCGGCAAAGGTGGCGGTCGAGGCGGGAGTGACGGTAGTTTCGGGTGGCGCGGTCGGTTGTGACCAGGCCTCGGGTTGGGCTGCGGTCAACGCCGGCGGCAAACACGTCGTGGTGCTGGGGACGGGCGCCGACGTGGTCTACCCGCGTTCGAGCGCGGGGCTTATTATGCGCACGCTCGATACGGGTGGCGCGGTCGTGTCGATCTCTCCGTGGGGCATGGGTCCGCGCAAGTTTGCCTTTCCGCGCCGCAATCGCGTGATCGCGGCCCTGTCGCAAGCCCTCTTTGTTTCCGAGGCGGGTATGCCTTCCGGGACGTTTTCTACAGCCGAGGCTGCTATGGATTTGGGGCGCGAACTTCTTGCCGTGCCGGGGTCGATCCTATCGCCCGAGTCGCGTGGCACGAATTACCTCATTGCGAACGGTGCCTGCTGCATCATCGACGAGGAATCTATCGAGATGGCTATCTCACGCATCTACGGCACCCTGCGCTACTCGCGCCCCGATGCTCCCGGCATTGCCGACCTGGATCCAACACAGCAGACCGTGATGCATGCGCTCATCGCCTCTCCGCTCAAGGTCGACGACATCGCGGCGCTCGTCTCGCTCGATGCTGTCGGCGTACTCAAACTCTTGGGTTCGCTTGAACTCGAGGGCCTTATCGAGCGCATGATGGATGGAAGGTATGCGCCCTCCAAGTTTGCCCTTCACGCCCAGACGCCCTTCGGTCACAATGGAAAACGTGTCAATTAGAAAGGTGTTTGCAGATGCAGTTCGATCAGGTGACGGTTATCGGTGGCGGTCTGGCGGGTTCGGAATGCGCGATCCAGCTGGCAGACCGCGGTTTTGCCGTTAGGCTGTGCGAGATGCGCCCCCAGGTTAGCTCCCCGGCTCACCATACCGATCACTTGGCAGAGCTCGTCTGCTCCAATTCGTTTAAGTCGACCCGTCCGGATTCCGCGGCTGGTTTGCTGAAGGCCGAGCTTAAGCGCATGGGTTCAGTCCTGCTCGATTGCGCCCATCGCGCGGCTGTTCCCGCCGGCGGTGCCCTGGCGGTCGACCGCGTCAAGTTTTCCGAGCTTGTCGAGGCCGAGGTTGCCGCCCGTCCCAATATCGAGGTCGTGCACGGCGAGGTCACGCAGATTCCCGAGGGCCACGTGGTCATTGCCGCGGGCCCGCTGTGTTCACCGGCGCTGAGCGAAGAGGTCATGAAGCTCGTCGGCGGCGACGCCCTTGCGTTCTTCGATGCCGCGGCGCCGATCGTCGATGCCTCCACGCTCGATATGGACGTGCTGTTCTCGCAGTCGCGCTACGAGGAGCAGGGGAGCGGCGACTATCTCAACGCTCCGCTCAACAAGGAGGAGTACGAGGCCTTTATCGAGGCACTTACCACGGCCGACCGCGTGGTGCTCAAAGACTTTGAGGGCGGCGATCTGTTCCAGGCCTGCCAACCTGCCGAGGAAGTTGCGCGCACCGGCAAGGACGCCATTCGCTTTGGCGCCATGAAGCCCGTCGGCCTCACCGACCCGCGTACCGGACGTCGCCCCTGGGCGGCGATTCAGCTGCGTGCCGAGAACAAGGAGAAGACCGCCTATAACCTGGTGGGCTTCCAGACAAACCTGACCTTTGGCGAGCAGAAGCGCGTCTTCCATATGGTGCCGGGCCTGGGGAACGCTGAGTTCTTCCGCTACGGTGTCATGCATCGCAATACCTTTGTCGACGCCCCGCACGTGCTCGATGGCACCTTTGCCGTGCCCGGTACCGGCGTGCGCCTGGCCGGTCAGATCACCGGCACCGAGGGGTACATGGAAGCCGTGGCGACCGGTCTGCTCGCGGCGCTCAACACCTATGCCGAGGCTATCGGTGTCGCGGGCGTCGAGTTGCCGCGCGTGGGCGCCCTGGGTGCGCTCGTGGGCTATGCGACCGATCCTGCCACCGTGGGCTATCAGCCTATGCATGTCAACTTTGGCCTGGTGCCGCCACTCGAGGATGGTAAGCGCCGCAGCAAGCGCGACCGCTACCAGGCCTATGCGGACCGTGCGCTCGAGGCCCTTGATGCCTATCTGGCCACTCGTCCTGATCTGTTTGGAGGCGACCGGTCATAGCCTTTGACCTGTACGACACCGTCGACTCGTTTATCGCCTATATCTCACGTGTCGAGGGACTTTCTCCCAACACGGTGACGGCCTACGGCTCGAGGCTGGAGCGCTTTGCTGCCTGGTGCGAGCGCGAGGATATCGATGCTTTCGCTGCCGACGTGCGCACCATTCGTCGCTATCTTGCCGAGCTTTCGCGTGAGCAGGTGGCTCCCCGAACGCTTGCGGCGCATCTTTCGGCTATCCGATCGCTCTATCGATGGATGGCTGCCGAGGGGGTCGTGGAGGGCGATGTGGTCTCGGCAATTTCCTCGCCCAAGCTCCCGCGCGATCTACCCGGTGTGCTGATGACCCAACAGGTGGAGGCGCTGCTCAAGACGCCTGATACCTCAACACCCGCGGGACTGCGCGATGCGGCGATGCTCGAGCTGCTCTATGCCTCGGGCGCCCGTATCTCTGAGCTCGCAGCACTCAATGTGGAGTCCATTGCGTGGTCCGAACGCACGCTGCGCCTGTGGGGCAAGGGGAGCAAAGAACGTATCGTCCCTCTGTATCGTCGTGCGCTCGAGGCGACGCGTCTCTATATCGAGGAGGGGAGGCCGGAGTTGCTCGCTCAGGCAAAGCGTCGTGACCCCGCTACCGGGCCGCATCCACTGCTTATATCGGCGCGCGGTAATCGCATGAGTGCCGCCATGCTCAGGCGGCGGTTTCATACGCTGGCGACGCTCGCCGGCATTCCGGCCGACATCGCCCCGCATGCGATGCGCCATACCTTTGCGACCGACTTGCTCGAGGGCGGCGCGGACCTGCGCTCGGTTCAAGAGCTGCTAGGTCATGCGAGCCTGTCCACGACGCAGATCTACACGCATCTCACACCCGATCGGCTTAAGCGGGCTGTGGCTCAAGCCCATCCCCGCGGCGAATAGTGGCTGGGACGTCCCGCGCCGCACTCAGGTGTGTGGTTTTGATTGCGGGTTGGCAGGAAGAAGCATTCCTGCTATCATTCATCGGGTTGCTTCACGGCAACATGTTTTTATCACGCACGCGCGGCTACTTCATACCGTGGTGCCCGGGCTTTGGTAGCACATGTCCGGGTTGGTTTTGGAGGATGACCCCGCGCGGAGGCAAACCACAGGAGGTTTAACATGGCTACCAAGATTAATATCCGCACCCTGCTCGAGGCCGGCTGCCACTTCGGTCACCAGACCCGTCGCTGGAACCCCAAGATGAAGCCGTTCATCTTCGGTGAGCGCAACGGCATCTACATCCTCGACCTTAAGCAGACCATCCTCGACGCCGACCAGGCCTACACCTTCGTCAAGAACGTCGCCAAGGGCGGCAACGTGCTGTTCGTCGGCACCAAGAAGCAGGCTCAGGAGGCCGTCAAGAACGCTGCTGAGCGCGCTAATATGCCCTACATCAACCAGCGTTGGCTCGGCGGTATGCTGACCAACTTCGTCACCATCCGCTCCCGCATCAACCGCATGGAGGAGCTCGAGGCCATGGTCGAGGACGGCCGCATGGCAGTGCTCCCCAAGAAGGAGCAGGCTGTGCTCGGCAAGGAGCTCACCAAGCTCCAGACCAACCTCGGTGGCGCCCGCGACATGAAGGGTCTGCCCCAGGCTCTCTTCGTCATCGACACTAAGCGCGAGGAGAACGCCATCAAGGAGGCTCAGCGCCTGAACATCCCCGTCGTCGCTCTGATCGACACCAACTCCGATCCCGACGAGGTCGAGTACGGCATCCCCTGCAACGATGACGCTATCTCCGCTGTCACCCTTATGTGCGAGCTCATGGCTGACGCCTGCCTCGCTGGCTCCGGTAAGGAGCAGGTCTCCGAGGCCGAGATGGCCGCTGAGCCCAAGGCCGAGTAAATCAGTCTTAGTTAATTCTTTTTCATCTCTTTGAAAGGAACCACAATGGCCCAGATTACCGCCGCTATGGTCAAGCAGCTCCGCGAGATGACCGACTCCCCGATGATGGAGTGCAAGAAGGCTCTCGTCGAGGCTGACGGCGACATGGACGCCGCTGTCGACGTTCTGCGTAAGAACGGCCTTGCCAAGGCTGCCAAGAAGGCTGGCCGTGAGACCAACGAGGGCGCTGTCGCCGCGTTCGTCTCCGAGGATGGCAAGACCGGCGCTCTGCTCGAGCTCTCCTGCGAGACCGACTTCGTTGGCTCCAACGCCAAGTTCACCGGCTTTGCTTCTAAGGTCGCTGAGGTTGTCGCTACCACCGAGCCTGCTGACGTCGATGCTCTGCTCGAGAAGCCGATGGGCGAGGAGACCGTTTCCTCCGAGCTCACCGAGATGATTCACATCATGGGCGAGAACATGAAGATCTCCCGCTTCGCTGCCCGCAAGGCCGAGAACGGCGCGCTCGCTTCTTACATCCACATGGGTGGTAAGATCGGCGTCCTCGTCGAGTTCGCCTTCGAGAAGGCCGAGACCGCTCAGGCTGAGTCCTTCAAGACCTTCGCTCACGACGTTGCCCTTCAGGTTGCCGCCGTCGCCCCGATCTGCGCTACCCGCGATCAGGTTCCGGCCGAGACCGTCGAGCACGAGAAGCAGATCTACATGGCCCAGGCTGCCGAGTCCGGCAAGCCCGAGGCTATCCAGGAGAAGATGGCTGTTGGCCGTCTGGAGAAGTTCTACAAGCAGTCCGTGCTCACCGAGCAGGAGTTCATCAAGGACAGCTCCCTCACCATCAAGAAGTACGCTGAGCAGGTCTCCAAGGAGCTCGGCGACACCATTACCGTCGTTGCCTTTGACCGTCTGGTCCGTGGCGAGTAAATAAGCTCTTGTAGCTGGTAATGAGCAGGCTGTGGGTTTTACTCACAGCCTGCTTTTTCATGGCTCTTATCAGAGCCTTTGATATCATATTGAGAGTCTAATTAAAGGAGGATCGCTTTGTCCGACATCCGATATAAACGCGTGCTTCTTAAGCTTTCCGGCGAAGCACTGATGGGCGACGGCCAATATGGCATCGACCCCAAGGTTACCGATCATCTTGCCAAGCAGGTCAAGGAACTGCTCGCCGTTGGCCATGAGGTCGGCGTCGTTGTCGGCGGCGGCAATATTTTCCGCGGCATGGCAGGCGCTGCCGGTGGCATGGAGCGTGCTCAGGCCGACTACATGGGGATGCTGGCAACCGTTATGAACGCGCTCGCCCTGCAGGATGCCTTCGAGCACAACGATGTTCCTTGCCGCGTGATGAGCGCTATCCAGATGAACGAGATCTGCGAGCCCTATATTCGTCGCCGCGCTATCAACCATCTGTCCAAGGGCAACGTCGTCATCTTCGCTGCCGGTTCGGGCAATCCGTACTTTACGACCGACACCGCCGCGGCTCTTCGTGCGTGCGAGATCGGCGCCGAGATTCTGATTAAAGCCACCAAGGTTGACGGCATCTACGACAAGGATCCCGTCAAGTGCGCCGATGCCGTCCGTTTTGACAAGATTACCTATCACGAGGTTCTCGTCCGCGGTCTGCAGGTTATGGATTCCACGGCTACGGCACTGTGCCAGGATAACCGTATGCCGATTTTGGTCCTCAACATCGATGGCGAGGACACCGTCAAGCGCGCGCTCGCGGGTGAGCCCGTCGGCACGCTCGTCTATCAGGAGGATTAAGCATGGCAGAGAACATCACCGCCCATATGGACAAGTCGCTCGAGTCCCTCAAGCATAACTTCTCCAAGGTCCGTACCGGTCGTGCCAACGCCAACATTCTGTCCGACATCACCGTCGATTATTACGGTGTCCCCACGCCGGTCACGCAGGTTGCCGCCGTCAAGACCCCCGAGGCTCACATGCTGCTCATCGAGCCGTGGGATAAGGCGCTCATCAATGCTATCGTCAAGGCCATCGGCGCTTCCGATCTGGGTATTACCCCCAACTCCGATGGCACCGTCGTTCGTCTTCCGTTCCCGGCTCCCACTGAGGAGCGCCGTCGCGAGCTCGTCAAGGAGTGCCGCGAGTACGCCGAGCAGGCCAAGGTGTCTATCCGTAACATCCGTCGCGACTTCAACAACAAGCTCGAGCGCGATGAGGAGCTCACCGAGGACGACGTCCGTCGCGAGCAGGCCAAGGTCCAGAAGCATACCGATGAGTATGTCGCCAAGGTCGAGGAGCTTCTGAAGGAAAAAGAAGCCGAGGTCATGGAGATCTAAGGTGCAATACGACGAGCATAAACTGGTCGAGTACTTTGCCGACGCCCCTGCGGGCGTCGGTTTTTCCGACCTTGACCTCAATAACATTCCGCACCATATCTCGTGCATCATGGACGGCAACGGTCGTTGGGCCACGTCGCGCGGTCTTGCACGCACCGAGGGCCACAAGGCGGGTATCGTCTCGCTGCGCGAGATCATTACCGCCTGCGTGCGCCTGGGCGTCGACGTGCTTTCGGCCTATGCATTTTCGACCGAAAACTGGAATCGACCACAGCACGAAGTCAACGTTCTGATGCACCTGTTTGCCAAGACGTTTATCGACGAGCTGCCGCTTCTGAAGCGCGAAAATTTGCGCGTAGTCTTTTTGGGTGACATTTCCGCGCTGCCCAAGAAGACTCGCGACGTTTTTGAGCGCGGTCTTGCCGAGTGCGCCGATCACACCGGTATGACGCTGGCGCTTGCCGTCAACTACGGCGCGCGTGCCGAGATTACCCGCGCTGTCCGTCAGATCGCATCCGACGCTGCCGCCGGTAAGATCGATCCTGCCGCAATTGATGACGACATGGTGGCTTCCCACCTCTATACCGCCGGTCTTCCCGATCCCGAACTTGTGATTCGCACCTCTGGTGAGCTGCGCCTTTCGAACTATCTGCTGTGGCAGGTGGCTTATTCCGAATTCTACGTCACCGATACCTATTGGCCTGACTTTGATCGTTGGGGCCTTGTCGACGCCATTTTGGCCTATCAGGGCCGTGACCGTAGGTTTGGTGGACTGAGCAAGACCGAGGAGGCTTAATCGTGTCCGATCGTCCCAAGGCATCTGCTCCCAAGACGCCAGTTTCCGCGGCGCCTGCGCGCAAGGCTGCCACTGCGGGAGCGCCTGCAGCGAAGAGCGGCACCGGTTCGTGGCTGGCGGGCTTTATTACCCGTGCCGCCGCCGGTATCGTCTACGCCGTTGTCTTTATCCTGTGCCTGGTTTTGGGTATCGTGCCCACGGCCATCTTTGTTTCTGTCATGAGCGGTCTGTGCTGCTATGAGTTTTTCCGTATGACAAGGCTCGATGGCAAGATGGCTAACGAGCGCATGGGTATCGCTGCCGCCGTACTCTTTCCGCTGTCGGCGTTGGGCGATTCGATGTTGCTGAATGCCCTGCTTTTTGCCTTGATGCTCGCTGTGGGCATTTGGTATGTCTGGTCGCCGCGTACCCGCATCTCTGATGTGGCCGTGACGCTCATGGGTCCCATCTACACTGGCTTTATGCTGTCGGCTATCGTGCTGCTGCGCGATGCCGTGCCCGGTTTTGCCGGCGCCCTGCTTTCAGTGGGCGTTTGCGCGTCCCTTTGGGTCTCCGATTCGTTTGCCTACATCGTGGGCAGCCGTATCGGCAAGCACAAGATGGTTCCCAAGATCTCCCCCAAAAAGAGCTGGGAGGGGTTTGCCGGCGGCATCTTGGGCTCGGTTTTGATTTGGCTCATCCTGTGGGCGACGCACTTCTACAAGCTCAGCCTGCCCTATGCGCTGCTATGCGGCGTGGTCGTGTCCATTCTGGGCGTTATCGGCGACCTTATCGAGTCGCGCATCAAGCGCGGTGTGGGCGTCAAGGATTCCGGCAACCTTATCCCGGGCCACGGCGGAATGCTCGATCGTAGCGATTCGCTTATCTTCGGTTGCATCACCGCACAGCTGTTGCTGATGATCGGAGGCGTGCTGTAATGTCCTTCCAGACGACGTATGGCCCCGATGGACGCCTTCGCGTTGCCATCCTGGGTTGTACGGGCTCTATCGGCACCCAGGCGCTCGATGTGTGCCGCCAGCATGCCGATCGCCTGCAGGTGACGGCGCTGTCCGTTAATTCCAGCACCTCGGAGCTCGTTGCCGCTGCCCGCGAGTTCTCGGTTCCGGCGGTTGCCGTTGCCGATGTCGCTCATGGCGATGACGCCGTGCTGCAGGAGTTGCCCGAGGGCACACAGCTCGGCGTTGGCGCGCAGGCGGTTTGCGAGCTCGCGCGTCGCGACGATGTCGACTGCGTGCTCGTCGCTATTGTGGGCGCCGCCGGTCTCGAGGCGAGCCATGCGGCCTTGACCTCGAATAAGCGCCTTGCCCTTGCCAACAAGGAGTCCCTCGTCGTCGGTGGCGACTTGCTTATGCCGTTGGCGCAACCGGGCCAGCTTATTCCGGTCGACTCTGAGCATTCCGCCATCTACCAGTGCTATCTGGGGGAGAACCCGCGCGAGGCCCACTGCATTTGGCTCACCTGCTCGGGTGGTCCGTTCTTTGGCCGCACGCGCGACGAGCTCGATCGCGTGACGCGTGCCGATGCCCTCGCGCATCCCACGTGGGCCATGGGTGCCAAGATCACCATTGACTCCGCCACCCTCATGAACAAGGGCCTGGAGCGCATTGAGGCCATGCATCTGTTTAACTGCGACCTCGATTTCATTAACGTGGTCGTGCAGCGTCAGTCCAAGATTCACTCTATGGTCGAGTTCGCCGACGGCTCCGTGATGGCGCATCTCGGTGCATCCGACATGCGTATTCCCATCCAGTTCGCGTTCTCGTATCCCGAGCGTTGGGATACTCCGGCGCCTCGTATCGATTTCCGCGAGCTGGGGCAGCTCACGTTTGATGCTGCCGACATGGATACCTTCCGCTGTCTGGCACTGGCCGAGCGTGCCGGCAAGACGGGTGGCACCATGCCGTGCGTGCTCAATGCCGCCAACGAGGTCGCCGTCGATGCCTTCCTGCACGATGGCTGCAGCTTTACCGATATCGATCGCATTGTGGAATCCTGCATGGACGCCCACGATATGCAGGTGGTCGATTCGTTTGAGCAGCTTCGCGACATCGATGCGTGGGCGCGTGAAAAGGCTGCGCAGGTGCTCGCCGCAACCCGTTCCTAACCCATAAGGATTGCTTTTTCGTTTTATGGATACTGTTCTGAGCGTTCTCTCATCGGTCTTTTGGGGCCTGCTGATGCTTTCCGTCCTCGTGTTTTTGCACGAGGGCGGCCACTTTTTGGCGGCGCGTGCCTGCGGCGTCCGTGTGACCGAGTTCTTTTTGGGTCTGCCGTGCCGCTTTGACATCCATTACACGTCGCGTCGCATTGGAACCAAGTTTGGCGTGACCCCGCTGCTGCTGGGTGGCTACGCTGCCATCTGCGGTATGGATCCGACCGATGTTTCGTGCGCCGACCGCGTGCTCGCGGCTATCTATCGTCATGGTCGCGTGACCGTGGCCGACCTTGCTGTCGAGCTCGAGCTTTCCGAGGAGGATGTGCTCGAGGCATGCGCCCTTTTGCTGGGCTGGGGCTCCATCGCGCCCTGGTATGAGGAAGGGGAGAAGCCCTCGCCGAGCTACTATCCCACCAAATATCAGACGTTGCCGCGAGACAAGGCAGGCTATACCACCTTTGATGGTCGCCGTTTCGATCGCGAACATGCGACTGCCGAGGGCGATGTGTGGGAGCTGCCGTGCGGCGAGGCCGAGTTCCTTGCGCAAGAGCGCTCGCACACCTATCTTGGCCAAGGCTTTCTCAAGCGCGCCTTTATGCTGCTCGCGGGCATTATCGTCAATATCTTGACGGGTTTTTTGCTCCTTATGAGCATCTATTCCATTGCGGGTGTCACCGTGCCGATGGATACCAACGTGATCGGTCAGGTTGACGAGGGGTCTATTGCCGCCAAGGCGGGTATCGAGGGCGGTGACGCGATCCTTTCGGTTGACGGTGTCTCATGTTCCACTTGGATGGATGTCTACGATGCCATCGGCAAGGCTGCCGGTAAGGACGATATCGCCATCGAGTACGAGCGTGACGGCAAGCAGCATTCGACCACGGTTGCGCTCAAAGAGGACGAGCGCCTAGGTGTGTATGCCTCTACGCAGGTGGTCCGTTTAGACCCCATCACGTCGGCTCGCCTGTCGTTCTCCTATGTCGTGCAGACAGCGGATGGCGTGATGCGCCTGCTCCAGCCGCAGCATACGATGGAGATTCTCGATCAGTCTTCTTCGATCGTGGGTATTAGCGTTATGTCCTCACAGGCCGCTGCTGCCGGCCCTGCCACGTTCCTTTCCTTTGCCGCCCTCATTTCGTTCTCGCTTGGCTTTATGAACCTGCTGCCCATCCCACCACTCGATGGCGGCAAGCTGGTCATCGAGATCATTCAAAAGATTGCGGGCCGCGAGCTGCCGCTCAAAGTGCAGACAATCGTCAGCTATGTCGGCATCGCGCTCTTTGCACTGCTGTTTGTCTATATGCTTCGTTCCGACATCCTTCGATTTATTCTGTAGGGGAGTGTTTGGATTGTCTTTATCCCATCCTTTGCCTCGCGAGTTGACGCGCCCCGTGCATGTGGGCGGCGTGCAGATCGGTGGTGGCGCTCCGGTCGTGGTTCAGTCTATGACCTGCACCGATACTGCTGATGCCCAGGCAACGCTTGCGCAAGTGTGCGCGTTGGCGCAGGCTGGCTGCGATATCGTGCGCGTGAGCGTGCCTACCGAGGCTGCGCTCGAGGGCTTTCGCACGATTTGTGCCGAGTCTCCGGTGCCAATCGTCGCCGATATCCATTTTAACCATAAGCTTGCCATTGGCGCTGTCGAGGCTGGTGCCTCTAAGCTGCGCATCAACCCCGGCAATATCGGCGATTGGGCTAAGGTCGATGCCGTCATCGATGCCGCGGGTGCCGCGGGCTGCGCGATTCGCATTGGCGTGAACGCGGGCTCGCTTGAGCAAGATATTGCCGAGCGCGACGACCTCACGCAGCCCGAAAAGCTCGTGATGTCGAGCGAACGCTTTGTGCGGCACTTTGAGGACCGTGGGTTTACCAACATCGTGCTATCCGCCAAGGCCCATAGCGTACAGACGACACTTGATACCTATCGCGCCCTGTCGCGCGAGATACCGCATGTTCCGCTCCACCTGGGCGTGACGGAGGCGGGGACCAAGCTTCAGGGCACCATCAAGAGCTCTGTAGGCTTGGGTATCTTGCTTTCCGAAGGCATCGGTGACACCATGCGTGTGTCGCTCACGGCCGATCCGGTTGAGGAGCCGCCGGTCGCCTGGGGAATTCTACAGTCGCTGGGCCTGCGTCGCCGTGGTCCCGAGATTGTCTCGTGCCCCACGTGCGCCCGCTGCCAGGTTAACCTGATTCCCATCGCCGAGGAGGTCACCGAGCGGCTTAAGAACTATTCCGCGCCGCTTTCGATCGCCGTGATGGGATGTGCGGTCAACGGCCCCGGAGAGGCATCTGACGCCGACCTGGGTGTTGCCTGCGGACGTGGTCAGGGTCTGCTCTTTTCGCATGGCCAGATCATTGGTAAAGTAGCTGAGGATCAAATTGTCGACGCGCTTATGGCCGAGGTCGACAAACTTATTGAGGAGAAATAAATGACCCGAGCAATGTATATGTCTAAGCTCTATGCGCCGACGCTCAAAGAGGATCCGGCGGATGCCGAGCTAGCGAGCCACCGTCTGCTGCTTCGCGCTGGCATGATCCGCAAGGAGGCCGCCGGCCTGTATTCCTATCTGCCGCTCGCTTGGCGCTCGATCCGCAAGATCGAGAACATCGTGCGCGACGAGATGGATGCCGCCGGTGCTCAGGAGCTCATGATGCCCATCATGGTCGATGCCGAGCTGTGGCGTGAGTCCGGCCGTATCGATGCCTATGGCAAGGAGCTTGTGCGCTTTGATGACCGCCACGGCCGCGAGTTTGTGCTCGGACCCACGCACGAGGAGACCGTGACTGCCCTGGTGCGCAATGAGTTGCGTTCCTACAAGCAGCTGCCAGTGAACCTCTATCACATCCAGGATAAGTTCCGCGACGAGTTCCGTCCCCGTTTTGGCCTGATGCGCGGTCGCGAGTTCATCATGAAGGACGCCTACAGCTTCTCTGCTACGCAGGAGAGCCTGCAGGGGGAGTACGACAAGATGAAGCAGGCCTATGCCAACATTTGCGAGCGCTGCTACATCAAGGCTCTGCCCGTTGTCGCCGACTCCGGCGAGATCGGTGGCGATACCTCCGTCGAGTACATGGCTTTGGCCGACGCTGGCGAGGCTTCGCTCGTCTACTGCGACGATTGCGGCTTCGCTGCCGACGATGAGGCCGCAAGCACCAAGGTCGTTGTGACCGAGGGTCCTGGCGACGGTACGCTTACCAAGGTCGAGACTCCGGGCATGGGCACCATCGAGGCCGTTGCAAAGTTCTTCGGCTTCCCCGAGAACGGCACGCGCAAGTCTCTGGCACTCCTCGACGCCGAGGGCAAGCCCGTCGTGGCCATTGTTCCGGGCGACCACGAGCTCAACGATTGCAAGGCCGAGCATGTCTTTGGCAAGGGCTATCGCATGATGACTGATGAGGAGCTCCAGACCTACGGTCTGCATAAGGGCTTTATCGGACCGGTTAACCTGCCCGAGGGCATTCGCCTGGTGTGCGACGAGAGCCTGCGCGAGTCCAAGCAGTGGGCCTGCGGTGCCAACGAGGTCGATTATCACTTTACCGGTGCCTGCCCCGAGCGCGACTTTACCGTCGACGAGTGGGCCGACCTGGTAACCGTCGTTGCCGGCGATCCCTGCCCGCACTGCGGCAAGCCGCTCTCTGCTGCTCGCGGCATCGAGGTCTCGCAGGTCTTCCAGCTGGGTACCAAGTATTCCGAGGCCATGGGCGCCACCTTTATGGACGAGGACGGCAAGGAGAAGCCGCTTATCATGGGTTGCTACGGCGTTGGTGTGTCCCGCTCGCTTGCTGCCGTCGTGGAGCAGCACAACGACGAACACGGCATCGTCTGGCCGGTCTCCGTTGCCCCGTACGAGGTCGCGGTGATTCCGCTCGATCCCAAGAAGGAGGAGTGCGCTAACGTTTGCGACCAAATCGTCGAGGGCCTGTGCGCCGAGGGTATCGAGGTTGTCGTCGATGACCGTGACGAGCGTCCTGGCTTTAAGTTTGCCGATAACGACCTCATGGGCTTCCCGTATCAGGTCGTGCTTGGCAAGCGTGGCCTCAAGAATGGTACTGTGGAGCTCAAGGACCGTGCCACGGGCGAGCGTGAGGACGTGGCGATCGACGAGGTCGTCGCCAAGATTGCCGAGCTTGTTAAGGCGGCCCGCCGTTAATCGACGTTTCTGCTATTAGATGTAATTGCGGGGCTGCTCCGTATCTCTCTTAGGATGAGATGCGGAGCAGTCTATTTTGTTGGAATAAACTCGATGGGTAAAGAAAACCCCACAGCCTATATGAGCTGCGGGGTTTTCTTGTGCCTCCGATGCGAAATAAATCGCTCAGATATTACTGATAATCGACGACGTCGATCCAGTTCTTCAGGAACTCATCGTTCACGTTGCGCTTACGAGCGAGCTCGGAAGCGGCGACGATGCTCGTCCACTGACGCACGACCTGCATGGGCATATCGGCGCGGTCGCAGTAGAGCTCCAAGTAGGCCTCAGCCTGGTCCTTGCTGTTGAGGGCGAAGAGCAGGTAGGTGGTGGCAACGTCGGCAGCAGGGGAGCCCTGGGTGGCGTGTGCCCAGTCGCACACATAGAGCTGGCCGTCGTCGCCGACGATGACGTTGGAGGGGTTGAAGTCGCCGTGGCAGACCTTGAACTCCTTGGTCATGCCGTCCAGACGCTCCTGAAGGTTGTAGCGCGTGGTGGCATTGAGCTGATCAAGGCTGTCGATCATGCGGGCGAACTTGTCGCGCTGACGGTTGAGCAGCGGGGAGGTATAGCCGTGGATCTCGATCTGGAGGTCGACGAACATCTCGAGGTACTCACCAAAGCGCTGGGGCTCGGCAGTCATCTTCTCGGCAAGGGTGGTGCCCGGAACCTTCTCGGTCACGAGCGCCCAGCCGTTGGCGTTCTCGAGCTGGGAAACCTCGAGCGCCTTGGGGCTGCGGATGCCGCACTCATTGATGCGGGCAAGATTCAAAGCCTCGTTGAACACGTCGGAGACAGGCTTGGTCTCGTTAAAGACCTTGACAATCTTGTCGCCCAGGTCGTAAACGACCTTGTTGCCACGGCGGACGAGCTCGGTCTTGGAATCGGGTAGCAGCATGGTTGCATCCTTTCAACGATGCGATAGAAGCGACGGCGGGGGTGTGTGAAACACCCGTGCACCCCCGCCGTTAAAAACCGTGCTAAAACTAGCAGACGGCGTAATCCTGGGGCTCGCGGCCGTAGTAGGCGTCCAGGTAGAGCTCCTTGATCTCGCTCATGAGCGGGTAGCGCGGGTTGGCGCCGGTGCACTGGTCGTTGAATGCCTGCTCGGTCATTTCGTCGAGGGTGTCGAGGAAGTACTGCTCGTCAACACCGTAGTCGGCGATGGTCTTCTTGACGCCGATGAAGTCCTTGAGCTCCTCGAGCTTCGTGATGAAGTTCTCGAAGACCTCCTTGTCGTCCTTGCCCTCGATGCCGCAGTACTTGGCCATCTCGGCGTAGTTGTGCAGCGCGTTGGGGTAAGGATACTGGGAGAAGGTACCCATCTTGACGGGTGCCTCGGCGGCGTTGTAGCGCATGACGCGGGTCAGGATGACAGCGTTTGCGAGGCCGTGGGGCAGGTGATGGAAAGCGCCGAGCTTGTGGGCCATGGAGTGGTTGAGGCCCAGGAAGGCGTTGGCGAAGGCCATACCGGCCATGCAGGAGGCGTTGTGCATCTCCTCGCGGGCGTGCGGATCCTTGGCGCCGTTCGTGAAGCTGGAGGGCAGGTTCTCGAAGACGAGCTTGGCAGCGCGCTCGGAGAGGCCCTTGGTGTAGTCGGAAGCCATGATGGAGACGTAGGACTCGATGGCGTGGGTCATGACGTCGATGCCGGAGGCAGCGGTCAGGCCGCGCGGGGCGGTCATGCAGTTGTCGGCGTCGACGATAGCCATGTTGGGGAGCAGCGCGTAGTCGGCGAGCGGCCACTTGATGCCGGTCTCCTTGTCGGTGATGATGGCGAACGGCGTGCACTCGGAGCCGGTACCCGAAGAGGTCGGGACGGCGACGAAGTAGGCCTTCTTGCCCATCTCGGGGAAGGTGAAGATACGCTTGCGGATGTCCATGAAGTCCATGGCCATGTCCTCAAACTTGCACTCGGGGTGCTCGTACATCATCCACATGATCTTGCCGGCGTCCATAGCGGAGCCACCGCCGACGGCGATGATGACGTCCGGCTCAAAGAGAGCCATCTGCTTGGCGCCGCGACGTGCGCACTGCAGCGACGGATCGGGCTCGACGTCGTAGAAGCAGTCGTGGGCGATGCCCATCTCGTCGAGCTTGGCCTCGATGGCGCGGGTGTTGCCATTCTTGAAGAGGAACTGGTCGGTGACGATGAAGGCGCGCTTCTTGCCCATGACGTTGCCCAGCTCGTCGAGGGCGACGGGCGTGGAACCCTTCTTGAAGTAGACCTTCTCGGGAGCGCGGAACCACAGCATATTCTCACGGCGCTCGGCCACAGTCTTAACGTTGATCAAGTGCTTCACCCCAACGTTCTCGGAGACGGAGTTGCCGCCCCAGGAGCCGCAGCCCAGGGTCAGAGACGGCTTCATGCCAAAGTTGTACAGGTCACCGATGCCGCCGTGCGAGGACGGGGTGTTGATGACGATACGGCAGGCCTTCATGACGTGCTCGAACAGGCTGATCTTCTCGGCCTGGGCGGGGTGCACGTACAGAGAGGCGGTGTGGCCCGGGCCACCGGCAAGCACCAGGTGCTCGGCCTTGTCGACGGCCTCCTGGAAGTCCTTGGCGTGGTACATGGCCAGGACCGGGGAGAGCTTCTCGTGGGAGAACTCCTCCTTGGCGGGGTCGGTGGAGGTGACCTCGGCGATCAGGATCTTGGTCTTGGCGGGAACCTCGATGCCGGCGAGCTCGGCGATCTTGGCAGCGGCCATGCCGGGGATGCGGTGATCGAGAGCGCCGTTCTTGAACATGGCGGCACGCAGGGCCTCCATCTCGGCACCCTGCTTGACGAAGTAGCAGCCGCGCTTCTGGAACTCGGCCTTGACCTGGTCATAGATGGTGTCGATGACGGTCACGGACTGCTCGGAGGCGCAGATCATGCCGTTGTCGAAGGTCTTGGAGTGGATGATGGAGTTGACGGCGAGCAGCACGTCGGCGGTGTCGTCGATGACGACCGGGGTGTTACCGGCGCCAACGCCCAGGGCGGGCTTGCCCGAGGAGTAAGCGGCCTTGACCATGCCCGGGCCACCGGTGGCGAGGATGATGTCGACGTCGCGCATGACCATGTTGGTCAGCTCGATGGAGGGGACATCGACCCAGCCGATGATGCCCTCGGGGGCGCCGGCCTTGACGGCGGCGTCAAGCACGAGCTTGGCGGCGGCGATGGTGCACTTGGCGGCAGCCGGGTGCGGGGAGATGATGATGGCGTTGCGGGTCTTCAGGCAGATCAGCGTCTTGAAGATCGCGGTGGAGGTGGGGTTGGTCGTCGGGATGACGGCGCCCACGATGCCGATGGGCTCGGCGATCTTGGTGATGCCGTAAGCCTCGTCGCGCTCCAGGACACCACAGGTCTTGGTGTTCTTGTAAGCGTTGTAGATGTACTCTGCGGCGTAGTGGTTCTTGATGACCTTGTCCTCAAGAACGCCGCGGCCGGTCTCCTCGATGGCCATCTTCGCCAACGGGATACGAGCCTTGTTGGCGGCCATGGCGGCCTCATAGAAGATCTTGTCGACCTGCTCCTGCGTGTACGTAGCAAAAAGCGCCTGGGCCTCTCGCATCTGAGCGAGCTTAGCCTCAAGCGCCTCTACGTTGTCCACAATTGCGGGAGTAGTGTTTTCCGGTGACTTTTTCACCATTTGTGTCTCCTTGCGATCGGAGATTTACCCTACGCCTTGCATGATAGCAAGAAATTATTCGGCGAACGGTAAGATTCCCGTAAAAGGCACACTAAAACGCTTCAATAAACTGAAACGCTTTAACTAAAACTATCTGCCTGCTGCATCGCCCCGCTCATTGGGGACAGACTTACATGAGAATTTCAATCGGAAAACGGGAAGAACGGGGCATCTTCTTGACAATTGCTATTCGCGGGTCGCGGTTGAGTCAGACACGCAGGCGGTGCAGCTGCTCGACTATATTCGTCTCAATCTCGTGAAAGGTGCGCTTGGCTCAATCGAGGCGTACCGCTGGTCAAGCTACAGGGCATACCAGCTGGGTTACGATCCCTTTGACATCTGCAAACACTCATGTAAGTCTGTCCCCAATGAGTGCAAAAAGGCGCCCTCCGTAGGGGAGGACGCCTTTGGTAAGTTCTATATGAACGCGAGGTCTTTGACCCGGAGAGTCCGAGGTACTTGTTGGTAAGACCTTATTTAGGAGCGCGCAACCTTGCCAGACTTGAGGCAGGTGGAGCAAACGTTCATCTTGCGACGGTGACCATCGACGACAACGTAGACGCGCTGGATGTTGGGGCGGAACTTACGGTTGGTGACGCGGTGAGAGTGGCTGATGGAGCGACCGGCAACGGGGTGCTTACCGCAAACTTCGCAAACTTTGGACATAACTGACCCTCCTTGGGCGACAAACGAACATGTCGCGTTAACAAACAAGCCTGAACTATAGCACAGAAGTCGCTCCCTGTGCGCAATCTACACAGAGATATTCCTCTTTTGGCGATAGTGCCCACGCCACGGCCCTGGACGTAGATCCGATTTGCGTGCAGCAGAGGGGATTATGCCAGCTCGTGCGTGCGTTTTCAAGCTCGTCCCACAAATATATATAGGTTTATGGAGCATTGGGCTCCGTTTACGGATTGCTCTGTATTTATGCTCGCAATTAAGCTCGAGGTTGGCTACACTATCCCTTGACCATTAAAGGGGTACGAGATACCCACATGGAATTACATAGCTGCCATGCGAGCAGCCTTTCCTGTGGGTGTCTGGTCCGCTTTAAGCGGTCGGGCATCTATTTTTTTGACTGTGTCAGCAGTCAAGACATGTGAGGAAGGAGATCGATGGGCACGACTTCCCCCAAGGCGGTCATCATGGACGAGACCGCCGTCAATCGAGCGATGACCCGCATCGCGCACGAGATTCTCGAGCGCAACGAGGGCTGTGAAGACCTCGCTCTGGTCGGCATCGTCACGCGCGGCGACCTTCTGGCAAAGAAGCTCGCCGAGGAGATCAAGGAGATCGAGGGCGTCGAAGTTCCGCTCGGCAGCCTGGACATCAGCTTCTACCGCGATGACTATGCGACCAATTTCGCTCCCGCGATCCACGCCACCAACATTCCCTTTAGCGTCGACGGCAAGCGCGTCGTGCTGGTGGACGACATCCTGTACACGGGTCGTACCATCCGCGCTGCTCTGGACGCCGTCATGGACCTGGGCCGTCCGAGCCGTATTGAGCTGGCAGTTCTCGTTGACCGCGGTCACCGCGAGCTCCCCATCTCGCCGGACTTTGTCGGCAAGAACGTTCCCTCGTCGCATGAGGAGAACGTGCACCTATATATGAAGGAAGTCGACGGCCACACCGCCGTCGAGATTAACGACGTCGCGCCGGGTTCCCACGTGGGCTCCGCGCCGCTGGGAGGTGAGTAGTACCGTGGCGTTCAACCATAAGCACCTGATCGACATTACCGAGTACTCCGAAGAGGACATCAAGCTCATCCTCGAGACCGCCAAGGCGTTCTCTGAGGTCAACGAGCGTGCGATCAAGAAGGTCCCCACGCTCAAGGGTAAGACCATCGTCAACATGTTCAACGAGCCCTCGACGCGCACCCGTAGCTCCTTCGAGCTCGCCGAGAAGCGTCTTTCGGCCGACAGCCTCAACTTTGGCGGCTCCTCGACCTCCACGGTCAAGGGCGAGAGCCTCGTCGACACCGTCGAGACCCTCAACGCCTATAAGATCGACTGCATCGTCGTGCGCGATAAGCACGCCGGTGCTCCCTACATCGTCACGCAGAACTCGCCCGCGAGCGTCATCTGCGCCGGCGACGGCAAGCACAACCATCCCACGCAGGCCCTGCTCGACCTGTACACCATCTGGGAGCACAAGGGTGACTTCCACGGTCTGAAGGTCGCTGTCGTCGGCGATATCGCGCACTCCCGTGTCTGCGGCTCGCTGATTCCCGCCCTTAAGATCATGGGCTGCGAGACCTACGCCGTCGCCCCCGGCACGCTGTTGCCGCCGGCGCCCGAGGTCCTGGGCTGCGACCACGTGACGAGCGACCTCGATTCCGTCCTGCCCGAGCTGGACGTCGTCTACATGCTGCGCGTGCAGCAGGAGCGCCTCGAGGGTGCCCCGTTCCCGACCATTCGTGAGTACCACAAGCTCTTCGGTCTGACCAAGGACCGCGAGAAGCTCATGAAGCCCGATGCGATCATCTGCCACCCGGGCCCCATCAACCGCGGCGTCGAGTTCGACTCCTATATGGCCGACCACCCGCAACGCTCCGTCATCCTGGAGCAGGTCTACGCCGGTATCTGCGTGCGTATGGCTATCCTGTATCTGCTGCTTGGAGGTGCCGATAATGGCCTTGCTTCTTAAGAATGCCCACGTCGTCGACCCGTCCGTCGAGCTTGACGGTGTCGTTGACGTCCTGATTGACGGCGACAAGATCGCCGAGGTCGGCGAGAATCTCGCCGTCGAGGGAGCCGAGGTCCGCGACCTTTCCGGCAAGTACCTCGTCCCTGGCCTGGTGGATATGCACGTTCACCTTCGCGAGCCCGGCTACGAGGTCAAAGAGGACATCGAGAGCGGCACCCGCGCAGCTGCCAAGGGCGGCTTTACCGGCGTGTGCGCCATGCCCAACACCGATCCCGTCACCGATAACGGCACCGTCGTGGAGTTCGTCAAGTCCCGCGCTGCCGAGGTCGGTCACTGCCGCGTCTATCCGTCGGGCGCCATGACCCGCGGTCTTAAGGGCGAGGCCATGTCCGAGATGGGCGATATGGTCGCCCACGGCGCCGTCGCCTTCACCGACGACGGTCGCGGCGTGCAGGGCGCGGGTATGCTCCGTCGCTGCATGGACTACGGCAAGATGTTCGGCAAGGTCTTTATGAGCCATTGCCAGGACGAGGACCTGGTCGGCCACGGCCAGATCAACGAGGGCAAGGTCTCGACCCGTCTGGCTCTCGAGGGCTGGCCGGCTGCCGGCGAGGAGCTCCAGATCGCCCGCGACATCGAGATCGCCAAGCTGACCGGTGCCAAGCTGCACATCCAGCACATCTCCACCGCTCACGGTCTCGAGCTCGTGCGTGCCGGTAAGGCCGCTGGCGTCCAGGTGACCTGCGAGGCCACCCCGCACCACATGTTTCTGACCGAGAACGACTTGGACGAGACCTACAACACCTCGCTCAAGGTCAATCCGCCGCTGCGCACCGAGGAGGATGCCGAGGCCATCCGTCAGGGCGTCATCGACGGCACCGTCGACGTTATCGTCACCGATCACGCTCCTCACACCCCGTGGGAGAAGGCCCGTGAGTTCGAGCTTGCGCCCTTTGGTATGATCGGCCTCGAGACCTCGCTGTCGCTCGTACTCACCGAGCTGGTCAACACGGGCAAGATGAGCATGGGCCGCATGGTCGAGCTCATGGCCATCAAGCCGCGTGAGATCCTGGGTCTCGACCAGGTTCAGGTCAAGGCGGGCTCCGTTGCCGACCTGACCGTGTTCGACGCGTCCGCCACCTGGACGGTTGGCGAGGACGGTTACGAGTCGCGCGCCGAGAACTCCGGTTTTGCCGGCCGCACGCTCACCGGTCGTGCCACCGATGTGTTTGTCGGCGGTAAGCAGACGCTTGCCGACGGCTGCATCTGCTAGCATAGCCTTATCGCTTTTGTGCGCGGCGCCCTTGCGGTGCCGCGCTTTCTGTTCGTTTGGACCATGCAACCGCATGGGGGATTGGAGCGTCTATGCCCACACCTTCCACTGCACGCATGCACGACTTCGAGGTCGTCTCGAACCGGGAGATTGCCGACGGCATCTTCTCGCTCGTCATCTCGGCCCCCAAGCTTGCAAGTGCGCTCAAGCCCGGTCAGTTTGTGAACATCGCCGTACCCGGCGATGCGTCCTCGCTGCTTCGCGTGCCCCTGAGCTACTACCGCGCCGACGCCGAGGCTGGCACCGTCGAGCTGTGGTACGCCGTCGTGGGCGACGATACCCGTCGTTTGTCCCAGATGGGCCCTGGCTCCACCTCTAACCTGCTGGGCCCCGGTGGCCGTGGCTGGATGGTACCCGAGGGCACCAGGAAGGCCCTGCTCGTCGCCGGTGGCATCGGTGTTCCGCCCGTGCTGTGCCTTGCCGACAAGCTTGCCGAGCAGGGTGTAGCCGTCGACGTGTGCCTGGGCTTTGGCACCGCGTCCAAGGCCGTGGGCGTCGATGAGTTCCGCGCGCTGTGCGATACGGTTAACGTGTGCACCGATGATGGCACGCTGGGCACGCACGGTTTTTGCACCGACCCGGCATCCGAGCTGCTCGGCGAGGGCGGCTACGACTATGTGGCCAGCTGCGGCCCCGCCGTCATGATGAAGAAGGTCGCCGCCGCTGCCGCCGAGGCCGGCGCGTACTGCGAGGTGTCGCTCGAGCGCATGATGAGCTGCGGCTTTGGCGCCTGCAACACCTGCAATGTCGAGACGGTCGACGGTATGAAGGGCGCCTGCATGTGCGGCCCCGTGTTCGATGCTTCCAAGGTGGTGGTCTTCTAGTGGGTACCGTGAACATGGCCGTCGATTTCGGCGGCGTCAAGATGCAAAACCCCATCAACACCGCAGCCGGTACCTTTGGCTACGGCTGGCAGTTCCAGAACTTCTTTGATGTCTCCCAGCTGGGTGCCATCACCACCAAGGGTTGCGCTGCCGAGCCCTGGCCCGGCAATCCCGCGCCCCGCATGGCCGAGATTCCCGGCGGTATGATCAACTCCGTGGGCCTTCAGAACCCCGGCGTGGCCGCCTTTGCCCGCGAGTCCGGTCCGTGGCTCGAACAGCTGTCCAAGGACGGCTGCCAGGTCATCTGTCAGGTTGCCGGCCACTCCGTTGACGAGTTTGTCCGCGCACTCGAGATGTATGTCGAGCTGTGCCCCTGGGCTGCCGGCTACGAGATCAACGTGAGCTGCCCTAATATCGCCGCCGGCGGTGCCGCCATGGGCTCCACGCCCGAGGGCGCCTCTTCCGTTATGGCTGCCTGCCGCAAGGTGACCGATAAGCCGCTGTTCGTGAAGATGGCTCCGGTCAACGTCGCCGAGATCGCCAAGGCCCTCGAGGCTGCCGGCGCCGACGGCCTTTCAGTCATCAACTCCATCCAGGGCATGGCCATCGACGTCCATACCCGCAAGTCCCGCGTGGCCAAGCCCAAGGGCGGCCTTTCGGGCCCGCTGTGCCACCACATCGCCGTGCGCATGGTCTGGGAGGTTGCCCAGGCCGTCGATATCCCCATCAACGGTGTCGGCGGTGTCATGACCGGCGAGGATGCGGCTGAGTTTATCCTGGCCGGCGCCACCTGCGTGTCGGTCGGCATGGCCAACTTCGTCGATCCGTGCGCTTCGCTCAAGATCGCGCACGAGCTCGAGGCCTGGGCTGAGTCCCAAGGCGTGAAGGACATCAACGAACTGGTAGGTGCTTTCGAATGCTAGAGACCGATGCCCGCGACCGCGTAATCGTCGCTCTCGACTGCGACCGCGAGCGTGCGCTCGAGCTTGCCCACGAGCTTTCGGGCCATGCCGCCTGGCTTAAGGTTGGTATGACGCTCTATTACGCTGAGGGCCCCGAGATCGTCAAGACCTTTAAGGACCTGGGCTTTAAGGTCTTCCTTGACCTTAAGTTCCATGATATTCCGCATCAGGTTCGCGGTGCCGCCCGTTCGGCCTCGCTTGCCGGTGCCGACCTGCTCTCGGTTCACGGCTTGGGTTCGGGCGCCATGCTCGCTGCCTGCCGCGAGGGTGCCGAGGAGGCGCGCGAGGACCGCGCCAAGCTCGTCGCCATCACCGTGCTCACGAGCATGAATCAGGATGCCTTGAGCGAGATTGGCGTCGAGTCGCCGGTGGCCGAGGAGGCCGCCCGCCTGGCAAAGCTCGCTCAGGCCAACGGCATCGATGGCATCGTGTGCTCGCCGATGGAGGCTCACGACATGCGTGAGCTGCTGGGTCCTGATGCCCTGATCGTGACTCCGGGTGTGCGTCCGGTGGGTGCCGCCTTAGGCGACCAGTCCCGCGTGGCGACGCCTTCCCAGGCTATCGAGCGTGGCGCAAGCCACATTGTGGTGGGCCGTCCCATCACCGGCGCCGACGATCCGGTTGCCGCCTTTGACGCCATTGTCGCCGAGCTGGTCGAAAACATCGCGTAAAAGATTCCCCTAAGTCACCACTTTTGGGTCTCATTAGCACAAAATAGCCCCTGTGCCTGCGTAAACTTTCCCATCCTTTGTGTGGAATCGCAGGTCAGGGGCTTAACTTTGGGCGCAGTATATTGCACTTTTTGCGGGTATCGTCTAACCTATGGAGCCGCGATTGGGCATTTTGTACGTTCTACGTGCTAAAATGCCAATTATTGAATCAGATATAACCCAACTATTTGGAGGTACGAATGGCACTCCCTCAGCTTACCGATGAGCAGCGTAAGCAGGCTCTTGAGAAGGCTGCTGCCGCACGTCACGCCCGCGCTGAGCTTCGCGAGCAGATCAAGAAGGGCGAGAAGTCCCTCGAGTCCGTGCTCAACTCCGATGACCCCATCGCTTCCCGCATGAAGGTTTCCACCCTCATCGAGTCTCTTCCTGGTTATGGCAAGGCCAAGGCCGCCAAGATCATGGAGGAGCTTGGTATCTCCGCTACCCGTCGCGTCCAGGGCCTCGGCGTCCGTCAGCGCGAGCAGCTCCTCGAGCAGCTGACCAAATAAGTGAGCGCTCAGGATTCCAAGCTCTTTGTGATTTCTGGACCGTCAGGCGCAGGGAAGGGTACGCTCGTCACTCGTGTGCGCGAGCGCCGCTCGAACCTGGGCCTGACGGTTTCGGCTACCACGCGAGCACCACGCAAAGGTGAGGTCGACGGCGTCAACTACTTTTTTCTGACGCGCGAGGAGTTCGACCGCCGCGTGGCAAACGGTGAGTTTGTTGAGTGGGCCGAGGTCCACGGTAACTGCTACGGCACGTTGGTGAGCGAGGTCACATCCAAGCTCGCCTCTGGCGCATCTCTGATTTTGGAGATCGATGTCCAGGGCGCCCTGCAGGTGAAGGAGCGTTTCCCCGAGGCCGTGTTGATCTTTATCAAGCCGCCTTCGCTTGAGGTACTCCGCGAGCGCCTGGTCGGTCGCGGTACCGAGACGCCCGAGACGATTGAGCTGCGTATGGCAAACGCCGCCGATGAGCTTGCCCTTGCCGACCGCTACGACGACGTCGTGGTTAATGACGATCTCGACCGCGCGACCGATGAGCTCGTTCGCGTTCTCGATATGCATGAAAGGATCTGAGGTCCGTGTCCGTTGTAAAGCCTTGCATTGACGATCTTCTGGAGAAGACCGATCACAACCGCTTCCTGCTCGCTTCGCTTGCCTCCAAGCGCGCCTGCGACATTAACAGCATGCTGCGTGGCCAGCACAACCGCGTGCTTGCCGTCCAGGATGTCGATGACATCACCATCGGGCTTTCCGGTGCCGATACCATTTCGATGGCTATGGACGAGATTGTCGACGGCGACATCTCTTACGACGAGGCCCGTTACGAGAAGGCGCTCGGCCACAAGGTTGCTGAAGCCTAAATGGCGGCTCGCGTCTGCCTGGTCCACTATCACGAGGTTGGACTGAAGGGTAAGAACCGCGCACATTTTGAGCATATCCTCATGGATAACATCAAGGCGGCCTTGGCCGCCTTTTCCGTGAATGCCGTGTCTCGAATTTCCGGTTATATTCTCGTGACCTTTAACGAGCATCAGGCCGATGAGGCGGCGCGTGTCATTCGCACCGTTCCCGGCGTTGCTCGTGTGTCTTTGGCGTATCACACCAACCGCGACCCGCAAGAGTACTGCGCCGCCGCCGTGAAGGCACTGCGCGAGTTTGGTCCTTTCGATTCGTTTAAGGTGCACGCCAAGCGCTCCAATACTGACTATGAGCTCACCTCGATTGATATCAATCGTCAGGTGGGCGAGGTACTGTGCGAGGCCTTCCCCGATAAAAAGGTTCAAATGCGCGACCCCGATGCGATGGTGCACGTACTGGTGGTCCAGGGTAGCGTCTACGTGTATGCGCGCTCCGAGCGTGGCGTGGGCGGTCTGCCGGTGGGTTCTGCCGGCAAGGTCGTGACGCTGTTGTCGTCGGGTATCGATTCTCCGGTGGCGACCTGGATGCTCGCGCGTCGCGGCGCGGTGTGCGTGCCGGTACATTTCTCCGGTCGTCCGCAGACGTCCGATACGAGCGAGTATTTGGTGCAGGACATCATCCGTGCGCTTGAGCCAGGTGTCCAGATCGGCCGCCTGTACGTGGTGCCGTTTGGCGACTGCCAGCGTGAGATTTCGGTCACCTGTCCCAGCAACCTGCGCGTGATTATGTATCGCCGCATTATGTATTCGGTTGCCGAGCGCATTGCACACATCGAGGGTGCCAAGGCCATCGTTACGGGTGAATCGCTTGGGCAGGTTGCCTCCCAAACGCTTGAGAACATCATGGCCGTCAACGAGGCCGTGAAGATCCCCGTGTTCCGCCCTCTCATCGGTTCGGACAAGCAGGAGATCATCGCGCGTGCCGAGGAGATCGGTACGTTCGATATTTCGACTGAGGCCGCTCCCGACTGCTGCACGCTGTTTATGCCGCGTCGTCCCGAGACGCACGCTAAACTCGATGCCGTGCATGAGGCCTGGGAGTTGTTCGATCATGAGGAGATGATCGAGCACCTGCTCAAGCAGACCGAGTACATTGACTTCGAGAGCAACACGTATAAGGCCCCTAAGACCTTAAAACGCAAACATTCGGAGCTTGCTACGCGTGAGATTTACCAAGATCACGAGTAATTTTGTGCATAGACCGACGATGCGTCTGCATCGTCGGTCTTTTGCTATCTGGGCATTTTGCGGCTAAGTGTTCATTTGCTGACGTGTGCCTGAATAAATGGACAGTATTTCGCAAGGTTTTGGTCGGCTTTTGGTTTGACCGCGAAAACCGGTTTTGGAGAATGGCTGTTGCAGGACTCTTTTCCTGACACGATGTTGTTGGGAGGTTTTGCTATGGCGCAGCGCGAACAACACGAACGGGTCAAACGGATGGACCGCTTGGCGGACAAGCTGCTCGGTCATAAGGCAGTGGTGATGGCGATACTGGTCGTCATTGCGATGGCGAGCGGCTTGGCGATGGCGAACCTTGGCGGCGGTACTGGCGGCGTGTCGTTTGAGCGCACTGATGGTTCGGGCTCGTTAGTGGAGCCGGGATCCGGCGATGCCTCGAGCGGAAAGACATCCGAAGGCTCTTCGTCTAAGGCGTCTGCCGCGGCAGAGGTTTATGTCGATGTTGATGGTGCCGTTGTGTCGCCCGGTGTATATCGCGTCAAGGACGGCGCGCGGGTGGCTCAGGCGATAGATGCCGCCGGCGGGCTGGCGCCCGAGGCAGACGTTACGGGGCTCAATCGGGCATCCAAGGTCGTCGATGGGCAGAAGATTCACGTTCCAACGGTGGGGGAGCAGCAGGCGTCCATTGCGGAAGCCGGTGTTGATGGTGGGGCTTCCGCATCATTGGGCGTGAGTGGCGCAACGGGCCTAGTCAACATCAATACGGCAAGCGCGGCAGAGCTGCAGACGCTCTCGGGCATCGGTCCCTCCGTGGCACAGTCGATTATCGATGAGCGTACAAAGAACGGTGCTTTTGCCTCGGTTGACGATCTGATGCGTGTGTCGGGAATCGGCGAGAAGAAGCTTGCCAAAATCAAAGATTGCATCTGCGTATGAGTGCGACCGAGCGCGAACATGTGATGCCTCCGCGGCCCCTGATGCCGTGGACGATGGCCCTGTGTGCCGGCATGTGCATGAGCTGCGCCTTGGTGCTCAACGTGGCCGCTGATGCGCTGCTGAGGGAGCAGGCGCCGGCGGTCGGGCTGCTATGGGCCATTCCCGTTGCGGCGACGGTATTCGTTGTGCTGGCTCAATCTTGTGCGCGGCTTGCCCCTTGGAAGCGGTGGCTGTATGCCGCGTCCGTCGGTCTCGTGGCGGGAGCGGTCGTCTCGGCGTGGTGGGCTGCGGGCGCGCTCAACGCCTCGAAGGCGCTCGACGGTCGAGCGGCAAGCAGCCTCGAGTTTGTCGTGCAGGGTGATCCATCCATAAACGACGACGTGTATTCCTATACCTGCGAGGTACGCGCGGACGGTAAGAACTTGGCAACGGTTCGCCTATCGTGCGACCGCGAGCTCAAGGTCGGGGCGCACGTGCGTGTTATCGGTCGCGTTTCACGTTTTGAGAACGATGCGTATGGACGATTGCGCGTGCTCCGAGGCGAGGTGCGCAAGGTTAAAGCCGTTCGGATTGTGTCGGTCGATGAGGGCTCTCCGGGGCCGCTGCTTCGGCTGCGAAATTGGCTGCTTGCGTCCATCGCGCCTGCGACCGACCCGGCACGTGCGCTCATAGCCGGTGTCGTCTGTGGTCGTTCGGCCGAGCTGCGCGCCCAGCCGGCGGGCGACTGGTTTTCGGTGACGGGAACGGCGCATCTTATCGCCGTCTCGGGCAGCCATCTGGCTATCGTGGGGTTTGTGATCGAGGGCGTATTGCAAAAGACTCGGTGCTCACGTGGTTTTCAGCGGGTGATATTGGCGATAACGCTTGTGGGCTACGCTGCCTTTACGGGCGCGTCTCCCTCGGCCGTGCGCGCGTGCTGCATGGTGTTCGCGACGCTTGTCGTAAACGGAGCGGGTCGTCGTCGGCACGGCGCATCGGCACTCTTCGTAACCATGTCCATCTTTGTGCTACTGAGGCCGACGGTGCTGTTCGAGATGGGCTTTCAGCTTTCATGTGCTAGCGTCTTAGCCATTCTGTGCTTTTGCCCCTATGCGACCTACGCTTTGGGTGAGCTGGGTGTGCCATCGGGCGTTGCCGGCATGCTTTCCGTCACGCTGTGCTCGCAGTTGGCGACCCTTCCCATTACCATTCCTGCATTCGGTACGTTCTCGCTCATTGCTCCGTTGGCAAATGCGGTCATCGGTCCGGTGGTGAGCGTACTGCTTGCTGTGTCCATCGTGCTGGTTCCCTTTTCGCTCGTGGGACCGTTGCGGACTTGGGCGCTCGTTGTGCCCATGATTGCCGCCCGTTGCGCGCTGTTTTTCGAGCAGCTGTTTGCCGCCGTGCCGGGTGCATCCGTGAGCGTGCCGCCCGATAGCATGTGGATTTACCTAGTGCCGTGTTTGCTGGCGGTTCTGCTGGTCTGGTGGCCGCGTCCCCGTGCACGTCTTATGGCGGTGGGGCTTGCATGCCTGGTGCTCTTGGCTGCGATTCCGTACGTCTACTGGGATCGATTCGCTCCGCCTTCGGTGACGGTACTCGATGTGGGCCAGGCCGATGCGATTCTTATCCGCGAGGGCGGCGCAGTAGCGCTCGTCGACTGCGGGCTCGACGAGCGCGTGGTAGCGGCGTTGGTTCGCAACAATGTCCACCATATCGACGCCGTCTTCGTGACACATTGGGACGAAGATCATTGGGGTGGTCTTCCCGATGTGCTCGATCGGTTTTCGGTTGGAACCATTGCAGTTGCAGCGGATGCGCTGGACGGTGCGCCTGCTGAGGTCCTGAATCGCCCCGGCGTAACGTATCGGCAGGTGGCTCGCGGGGATACGGTCGATATCGGCGCATTTCGGGCTCGTGTGATGTGGCCGTTTGACACGGTGGATGGCGAGGGCAATGAGGACTCGCTTGTCTTGCTGCTCTCCTATGCCCGGGAATGCAAGAGCCTGCGTATGCTCCTCACTGGTGATGCCGAGCTCGATCAGGAGCGCGAGTTTGTACAGGAGGTGGGTGATATCGATGTGCTCAAGCTGGGGCATCACGGCTCAAAAGTTTCCGTCGACAAAGACCTGCTGGAAACGCTTAAGCCCGAGCTCTCTATGGCGAGTGCGGGCGAGGGCAACCGCTACGGCCATCCATCCGATGCCTGCATCGATGCCGTTCGCGATGCGGGCGGCGCGTTCGCATGTACCATTGAACAAGGAGACATTACCGTCTCGCCGACCGTAACAGGTTTTGCCATGCGATGCCAGCGACCGTGATGCTGCCGTTGGCGCGGGACCAACCCCTGGGCTAAAATGGCACGGTACGAATTCGAGAGTCTGCGGGAGGGGAGCGCAATGTCCGAAACCGGTCTGCTGCCGGCATATCTGATCGTCGGTACCGACGGAGTCAAGCGCGATCACGCCGTCTCGCGTATGAAAGCGCGTCTGGAAAAGTCGGGTATGGTCGAGTTCAACCTCGACGAGCGCGATATGACCAAAGACCCCGATATCGAGTCGATTATCGGATCGCTCAACACCTTTCCCATGGGCAGCGAGTTTCGCCTGGTAATCCTTGACGGCTGCTCAAAACTCGCCAAAGCGATCTCCGAGCCGCTTGTCGACTATCTGGCGAGTCCCAGCCCCACGACGGTTTGTCTCATCATCGCCGACTCGCTTGCCAAGAACACGCGCCTGTATAAGGCGATCGCCAAGATCGACAAGAAGGCGGTGATCGATTGCTCCGGTACCAAGCGCTGGGAGCTACCGCGCCGCGTGCAGCAGATGGCGACGCAGCACGGCAAGTCGATCTCGACGGCGGCCGCCGAGGAGCTCGTCTCGCGTTCGGGTGAAAACACTCGCATGCTCGATAACGATTTGGCTAAGCTTGCCCAGATGGTCGAGGCGCCCCAGATTGAGCTTGCTGATGTGGAGCGCTGGATTGTGCGCACGGCCGAAGTCCAGCCCTGGGACTTTCTCAATGCGGTCTCGGCCCGTGACATGCGACGCTCGCTCGAGCTCTTCAATCTACTGCCCGCCAAGAGCTACGTGTGGACTTACACATTGCTGTGCGGCCGCATCCGCGAGCTTATCGTTGCCAAGGCGCTCGATGCGCGCGGACAGGGTCGTGAGCTGGCCGCAACGCTTAAGCTCCAGTCCTGGCAGGTCAAGAATCACCTGACCTGGGCACGTCGCTTTTCGATGGCAGAGCTCGTTGCCGCGCTCGAGGGCGCGGTCGATGTGGAGCTCGCGCTGAAGGGTTCGGCCGATTCTCAGACCGCGCTTTTGCTCTGGATTACGTACATCTTGAGAAAATCGTGATGATACCTGCCTATTTGACAAATTCGTTCTATCCCTTTGAGGGGGAGCGTGCTATAGTAGGCGCTTGCATGACCTCACCGTGTCTCAGAGGTGTCATACATTTTTTGCAAGGAACTCGAAAGGAACTCCAGAAGTGGCAAACATCAAGTCTCAGAAGAAGCGTATCCGCACCAATGAGGCAGCTCGCATGCGTAACAAGGCTGTCAAGTCCGAGCTCAAGACGCTGACCAAGCACGTCCAGTCCGCCGTTGCCGAGGGCGACGCCGAGAAGGCCCAGGCTGCCCTCAAGACCGTCACCAAGCGTCTCGACATGGCTGCCGCCAAGCATGTTATCCACAAGAACCAGGCTTCCAACCGCAAGTCCGGTCTTGCCAAGCTCGTGAACAGCATCAACGCCTAAGTTGTAAATTTCACACCACACAGATTACGCGCATAAATGGAGCCTGTTTTATGGAACAGGCTCCATTTTTTGTACCGCTCGGGTAAGATAGTCCGCATGAATACTTCAATTGACATTTCCCACATCCGCAACTTCTCAATCGTTGCGCACATCGACCATGGCAAGTCCACGATCAGCGATCGCATCCTCGAGCTCACCCATACCGTCGACGAACGCGACATGGAGTCGCAGCTGCTCGACACCATGGATATCGAGCGCGAGCGCGGCATCACGATCAAGTCCAATGCCGTTCGCGTGTCCTATGACGCCGACGATGGCGAGACGTATCAGTTCAATCTGATCGATACGCCGGGCCACGTGGACTTTACCTATGAGGTCTCGCGCTCGCTGGCAGCCTGTGAGGGCGCGGTGCTCGTTGTCGACGCCACGCAGGGCGTCGAGGCGCAGACCGTCTCCAACGCGACGCTCGCCATGAACGCCAATCTGGACATTGTGCCGGCCATCAACAAGATCGACCTGCCCTCGGCCCATCCCGACGAGGTTAAGACCGAGATCGAGGATGACCTGGCGATCCCTGCCGATGATGCCGTGTGCGTCTCGGGCAAGACCGGCGAGGGCATCCACGATCTGCTGGAGTCCATTGTCTTTTTGATCTCTCCGCCCAAGGGCGATGCAAATGCTCCGCTCAAGGCACTCATTCTGGATTCGTACTTCGACGAGTATCGTGGCGTCGTCGCCACGGTGCGCATCTTTGACGGCTCCATCAAAAAGGGCGATACCCTGCGCATGATGCAGGCAAAGGGCGACTTTTTGGTCGATGGCGTGGGCGTCAAGCGTCCCGCCGAGACCCCGGTCGACGCGCTCACGGTCGGCGAGGTCGGATACGTGGTCACGGGCCTGAAGGACCCCGAGGCCGTTCGCGTGGGCGATACCCTCACGTGGGCGTCGAATCCCTGCCCCGAGCCGCTTCCCGGCTACCGCGAGGCCAAGCCCATGGTCTATACGGGCCTGTTCCCGATCGATAACAAGGACTACGAGAACCTGCGTGACGCGCTCGATAAGCTGCACGTCAACGACCCGTCGTTGGTGTGGGAGCCCGAGACCTCGGTGGCGCTCGGCTTTGGCTTCCGCGTGGGCTTCTTGGGCCTGCTGCATATGGAGGTCGTCAAGGAGCGCCTGGAGCGCGAGTTCAATCTTGACCTCATTGCCACGAGCCCCTCGGTGGACTATCACGTCTACAAGACTGACGGCGAGATGATTGATGTCCGCAGCCCGCAGGATCTGCCCGAGGCTACGCGCATCGAGCGTATCGAGGAACCCTACCTCAAGGCCAAGATTATCTGCCCGCCCGAGTATACGGGTGCCGTCATGCAGCTCGCTATCGAGCACCGCGGCATTACTACCGACATGATTCATCTCACGAGCAAGTCGGTCGAGATGCGCTTTGATATGCCGCTCGCCGAGCTCATCTTGGACTTCTTTGACCAGCTCAAGAGCCGTACCAAGGGCTATGCCTCGCTCGACTACGAGTTCAACGAGTATCGTCCCTCCGAGCTCGTCAAGCTCGATATCTTGCTTTCGGGCGACGAGGTGGACGCGCTGTCGTTTATCGTCCATAAGGACAAGGCCTATGGCCTGGCCCGTGGTCTGTGCGACAAACTTAAGGAGATCATCCCGCGTCAGCTGTTCGAGGTTCCCATCCAGGGTGCTATCGGCAACAAAATCATCGCCCGTTCTACCGTCAAAGCGCGTCGCAAGGACGTTCTTGCTAAGTGCTACGGCGGCGATATCTCGCGTAAGCGCAAGCTGCTCGAGAAGCAGAAAGAGGGCAAGAAGCGCATGAAGGCCATCGGCTCGGTCGAGGTCCCGCAGGAGGCCTTTATGGCGATCCTCAAGGTGGACGAGTAGGTCTATGGCGCTTTCCGAATACAGCAAGCGGCTGCTGGGCGCCTATGCCGAGCAGCCGTTCCTTATGGCTCCCATGGCGGGCGTAACCGATCCCGCTTATCGCATCATGTGCCGCCGCCGCGGTGCCAATCTCGCCTATAGCGAGATGGTGAGCGTGGCGGGCCTTGCCTATGCCAGCAACAAGACCTGGCGCCTGGTGCTACCGGCCGACAAGGAGCAGCAGATTTGCGTGCAGCTCTTTGGCTCCAAGCCCGAGCAGTTTGCGAGTGCCGTCGCCGCCGTCGAGGAGCGTGTGGGCGATCGCCTGTCATTGATTGATATCAACATGGCCTGTCCGGCTCGCAAGGTCGTTACTAAGGGCGAAGGCTCGGCGCTTATGCGCACGCCCGACCTGGCCGAGAAGATTGTCGAGGCAGCGGTGGGCGCGGCGCATGTTCCCGTGACCGTGAAGATCCGCAAGGGTTTTTATGCCGAGGACCGCAACGCCGCAACGTTTGCCCAGATGCTTGAAGGGGCGGGCGCCTCTGCAGTTGCCGTGCACGGTCGTTGTGCCACGCAGCTCTACACCGGCCAGGCCGATTGGTCGGTTGTCGATGAGGTTGCCGACGCCGTCGAGATTCCCGTGATTGGTTCGGGTGATGTGTTCTGCGCCGAGGATGCCGCGGAGCATCTGCGCAGTTCTGGTGCCAGCGCGGTGTTTATCGCGCGCGGCATCTACGGCAATCCGTGGGTGTTCGGTGATGCTCGCGCCCTTGCGCTCGATGGCATGCCGGTGCCGGCGCGCAGCTCCGTTGAGCGCCTAGACGCCCTGCGTGAGCACCTAACGCTGACGCATGAGCTCCTGCCGCTCATGTCGCGTGCCCGTACGTACGCAAGCTGGTACTTAAAAGGCATGCCCCATGCCGCCGCTTGGCGTGCCCATGTGGTGCGCTGTTCCACTTACGAGGAGTTTATGGCGCTGGTCGATGAGATCGAGCGCGATGTGGTGGCCTGCGAGGCTGCCCTTGCCGCCGGCGAATCGGTGCCTCCACATCCGCTGGAGGCTTAAGGGTGGCCGTTACCGCGCTGTACGTGCACGTGCCGTTTTGCGCCCAAAAGTGCCGGTACTGCGACTTTGACTCGCGCAGTTTTGCTCCGTGCGACCTGAGCGCTGCGCTCGATGTCTATTTTGAGCAGTTGTTCGCGCGCCTCGATGCTTTTGGCAAGGCTAGGGCCCTTGAACAGATCCGCACCGTCTATGTTGGCGGTGGTACGCCGTCGCTGGCGGGGGAGCGCCTGGTGGAGCTGGCGCGGCGTATTCGTGCGTGGTGCGCCCCCGTTGAGTTTACCTGCGAGGCCAATCCCGAGTCGCTGACCGCCGAGCTTGCCGCTGCGCTTGCCAAGGTTGGTGTCACACGCGTCTCTCTGGGCGTGCAAACGCTCGATAACATCGAACTTACCGCTATCGGCCGTATTCACGATGCCGATCGGGCGCTCGCCGCCATCGCGACAGTCAAGAACGCTGGGCTTGACGTGTCGTGCGACCTTATGTGCGGACTTCCCGGGCAGACCGCAGCGAGTTGGAGGCGCACGCTCGATGGCGTGCTGGCGGCGGCTCCGCATCATGTGTCGGTCTACCCGCTCACGCTTGAGGAGGGGACTCCCCTTTATCGCATGGCGTGCCGCGACGAGTCGGTAGAGCCCGACGAGGATTTTCAAGCTTCGTGCATGGATGTGGCGCGTGAGCGTCTGGGTGCGGCCGGCTATCACCCGTATGAGGTGGCAAGCTATGCGCTCGACGGACATGAGTGCGCCCATAACATTGCCTACTGGACCGGCCAGGGCTATTTGGGCCTGGGTCGCTCTGCCGCGGGCATGCTCGATGCCGAGGATTTCGATCGTCTTGCAGGTTTGTTCCCCGGCGTGTCTTCTCGAGGCGATTCGTACCGCGTGCGTCTGGTGCAACGTGACGATGACGCGACGGCGTTCGAGGCCGAATATCTGTCGCAGCGCGAGGCTGTCGCCGAAGACTTGATGCTCGCCTGTCGCATGACGCGCGGTGTTGCGTCCGACCTGTTGGCTCGTGCAGCTTGCGTCATCCCAACGGGCGAGCTGGCAGCTGCCTGCGATCGCGCGCTCGAATTGGGTCTTGCCACTTGGGTGCCCGAGACGCTCTGGGGTCATGAGGGACCCTTCACTTCGGCAGATGTCGTCGCGGGTCATGTTCGAGCTCGTCTGGCGCCGACCCATCTGGGCTGGCTCGATGGAAATGTTCTGTTCGAGCTGTTTTGGGATCTAGCTTAGGCCGCTCGGGTAGAATTACCGGAATATATACGCTGCTGTGAGCAGGAGGTTGCCGCGCATGGCGACGATGAACGAAAAAGATTACTACGAGATTCTGGGTGTCTCCAAGGACGCCACCTCGCGTGATATTCAAAAGGCCTTCCAGCAAAAGGCCCGTAAGCTCCATCCGGACGTCAATAAAGAGCCGGATGCCGAGGAAAAGTTTAAAGAGGTTTCCGAGGCCTACGCCGTGCTTTCGGATGAGCAAAAACGTGCGCGCTACGACGCCATGCGTTCTGGCAATCCCTTTGCCGGTGCTCCTACGGCTTCGCCCTATGGTGGCGGCTACGCCGGCAGCACGGGCTATGGCAATCCCTTTGAGGGCGGCTTTCCCTTTGGTGGCGCCTGGGGCCAGCAGCGTCGCGGCCAGGCTGCCTACAATCCCGAGAACGGCGCCAACGTGGTCGTCGATATCAAACTCGACGCCAAGGAGGCCAAGGGCGGTGCCCGCAAGACCGTCCGCTACACGCGCTTCGATACCTGTGGTCACTGCGGCGGCTCGGGCTCTGTTTCGTCCGAGCATGCACATACCTGCCCGAGCTGCGGTGGCCGCGGCCACATCGACGTCGACCTGTCCTTCCTGTTTGGTGCGGGCACGTTCCAGTCGGTCTGCCCCGAGTGCGGCGGTTCCGGTAAGGTCGTGGCCGACCCCTGCCCCGATTGCGGTGGCAGCGGTCGTACTCGCGTAACCTCCGAGCAGACGATTGAGTTTCCTGCCGGCACGCACGATGGCGACGAGGTCCGCATTAGCGGCATGGGCCATGCTGGCACTAACGGTGCCGCGGGCGGCGACTTGGTCGGCCGCGCCCATGTTGAGGCCGAGCGCTTGGAAGGCAAGGCCCGTACTGGCTTTTACCTGATGGGCATCGTGGCGCCGTTTTTGGTGCTGTCGGCCATCTCGGGCGTGTTCTCGGCCTTTGCCGTGATGTGCTTTATCCCCTTTACCATGGGCCTGTTCATGGTGCTTTCGGACGGTGTGCTTCATCGCAGCCTGCTGTGGTGGAAGCGCGGTGCGATGCAGTTTGCCAACGGTTTTGCCAACGGCTTCATGTTCGCGCTCGTGTCGGTTTGGTTCGCGAGCTGCTCGCAACGGGCCATGCTTTCGCCGTATCAAATGCAATAACATCAAACCCTTTGTTTGCGGTCGGCCCAGCTTGGGTATAGGACGCACTGTGACAATAATGAAAGTCGGAAGGATTCGGTCGTGTCGGAAAATAGGGATTACTACGAGGTGCTTGGCGTCGACAGGGATGCCGACGCGCGGACGATTAAGCGTGCGTTTCTAAAGAAGGCCCGTACCGTACATCCGGATGTTTCGGACGATCCCGAGGCCGAGGCCAAGTTCAAGGAGCTCAACGAGGCCTATTCCGTTCTTTCCGATGAGCAGAAGCGTGCTAACTACGACCGTTACGGCACCGCGGACGGCCCCGGTGGCTCTGGTTATGTCGACATCAACGATATCTTTGGCGGCATGGGTATGGACGACCTCTTCTCGTCGTTCTTTGGTGGTGGCGCCGGTGGTGGCGCCCGCAGCCGTCGTGAGCGTCGTCGCGGACGTGACATGGCCATCTCCCTTTCGGTGACGCTCGAGGAGGCGGCGCTCGGTTGCAAAAAGACGATCAGCTATGATCGCCTTGCTCCCTGCGAGGACTGCAACGGTACCGGTAGGGCCGAGGGTGCACAGGAAAAGCAGTGCAGTCGCTGCCACGGTACGGGCTACGTCACGACGGTTCAGCGATCGTTTTTGGGCCAGGTTCAGTCTTCCTCGCCTTGCCCCGACTGCCATGGCGAGGGCACGGTTATCGACCATCCCTGCGAGACCTGCGACGGTCAGGGCCGCACGCCTTCGCACGAAAAGATCGACATCGATATTCCCGCCGGCGTTTCGACCGGTCGCCAGCTGCGTGTGAGCGGCTTTGGCGAGGCCGGCCTTCGCGGCGAGCCTTCGGGCGACCTGATTGTCAACGTGCGCGTTGCCGACCATGAGCGCTTTAAGCGCAACAGTGACGACCTGTACCTGGTGAGCGATATCTCGATTGCGCAGGCTGCGCTTGGCTGCGAGATCGAGGTCGAGGGCATTATGCCCGACGAGGTCGTTAAGGTGACGGTTCCCGCCGGCGCCCAGTACGGCGACACCGTGAGCGTCAATAATTACGGCATGCCGCGTATCGGCGGTGGCGGTTCGCGTGGCCGCCTGATCGTGCAACTGCGCGTGGTCGTTCCCACCAATCTTTCCAATAAGCAGCGCGAGCTGCTTCGCGCCTTCGCCGACGAGATGGGCGATGACGTCGCATCCGGTAAGAAGTCGGTGACCGACCGTATCAAGAGTGCCCTCGACGACATCCTCGATTAAGGAGCCCGTGTGCTCGCACCCCATATTTCCGTCGTCAACCTCGGTTGCCGTGTCAACCGGGTTGAGTCTGACCGTATCACTGCCGATCTTATGCGCCTGGGCTTTGCTATGGTAGAGCCCCAGGATGCCGATCTGATCGTAATCAATACCTGTGCCGTGACGGGCGAGGCCGAGGCTAAGACCCGCAAGGCCGTCCGTCATGCGCTGGCCCATCCAAACGAGCCTTATGTGCTCGTGACCGGTTGCGTGGTCAATTTGCATCCCGAGGAGCTGTTGGAGCTCTCGGATCGCGTGATCGCCGAGCCGTCCAAGATTGATGTCGCCGAACGTGTCTGCGAGGTGCTGGGCGTTGAGTCCGATAGCGTTCCCGCCTGCAGCGATGGCGAGGTGGTCGATGCGCTCGGTCGCTCTCGCCTGGGCGTGAAGATCCAGGACGGCTGCAACCATCGCTGCACCTATTGCATTGTGTGGAAGGCGCGCGGCCCCGAGCGCTCCGTGCCCGTCGAGTCCGTGCTTGAACAAGTTCGCGAGGCCCAGGAGGCCGGCGTGCCCGAGGTGGTGCTGACCGGTGTGAACCTGGGTGCCTACGATGGCAAGAGCGCGACCGACGAGCATGTCGAAATCGATGAGCTGCTCGAGGCCATCATGGAGCGCACGACTATTGCGCATGTGCGCATTTCCTCGGTCGAGCCCATGGATATCTCTGAGCGCCTGCTTAAGGTTATGGCGCGCTATCCGCAGCGTATCGCCCCGTTTTTGCACCTGCCCGTGCAGTCCGGCTGTACGGCGACCCTGCATCGCATGGGTCGTCCCTATAGCGCGGAGGCCTTTGAGGACACGGTGCGTATGATTCGCGCCAACTTGCCCCAGGCGTCTCTTTCGTGCGATGTCATCGTCGGTTTTCCTGGTGAGACGGACGAGGAGTTCGAGGAGTCGCTGGCGCTGTGCCGCCGTGTGGGTTTCTCGCGTATGCACGTGTTCCGCTACAGCAAGCGTCCCGGTACCCTTGCTGCCGACATGCCCGACCAGGTGCCGCCCGAGGTTATGGCCGAGCGCAGCCGTCGTATGCGAGACACGGCGCAGGAGCTCGCTATTGCCGATGCTCGTCGTCGCGTGGGCACTGTCGAGCGTGCCGTGCTCGAGTATGGTGACAACCTGACGCTCGGTTCGTTCCATCATGCCCGTCTTGACGATACCTGTGGACTTACAGCCCCGTGCCTGCTCGATGTTGCTATCATCGGAGTCGATGATTCCGGCTTGGTCCATGCGCGCAGGGAGGTCCATGGAAGCCTCGAAGATTAGACTTACCGTTCCCGAGGGAGTTGATCCCTCGCGTGTTTTGGGCGCCGGCGACGGCGTCCTTCGTGCGCTCGAGAGTTTGGTTCGCGCTCACGTGGTCGCCCGTGGCGATAGCATCGCCGTGAGCGGTGACCCGGACGAGGTCGAACTCGTGGCGCGTTTTTTCGAACACGCTTTTCGCGAGGCGGCGGCCGGTCGTACCCTGTCTGCCGACGATGTCTCTCGCTGCCTGGCCGTCTTGCGCGACGGTGAGCACGAGGCTACGTCGCTTCGCGATGACGTGCTGCTTTCGTATCGCGGTCGCGTTATCCGCCCCAAGACGCTCGGGCAAAAGCGCTATGTGGATGCCATCCGCTCGCATACCATCACGTTTGGCCTGGGTCCAGCCGGTACCGGTAAGACTTATCTGGCCATGGCGCTCGCCGTTGCCGCGCTCAAGCGCCACGAGGTGGGCCGTTTGATCTTGACGCGTCCGGTTGTCGAAGCAGGGGAGAACCTGGGCTTTTTGCCCGGCACCCTCGAGGAAAAGATCGATCCGTACATGCGTCCGCTCTACGACGCCCTTTTTGACATGATGGATCGCGAGCGCACCGATGAGCTTATGGAGCGCGGCGTGATCGAGATCGCCCCGCTTGCCTATATGCGCGGTCGTACGCTGAGCGATGCCTTCGTGGTGCTCGACGAAGCGCAAAATACCACGCCCGAGCAGATGAAGATGTTCCTGACACGACTTGGATTCAACTCCAAGTTCGTGATTACCGGCGACCTGAGCCAGCGCGACCTGGTGGGTCGTCGTGGCGGTCTTGCCGACGTTGAGCAGATTTTGGGGCGTGTCGACGATGTCGCATTTTCTCACCTCGAGCGTGCCGACGTGGTGCGCCATGCCTTGGTGGGTCGTATCGTCGAGGCATACGATGCTTATGATGACGTGCGTAAGCAGCGCTCGCGCGACCGAAAGGAGTCCCGTTGAGTGTATTGATCAGCAACGATGCCGAGCTCGATACGCTGCTCGACGCGCAGGAGGTGGAGCACATTTGCGAGGTTGTGCTTGCCGCCGAGGACGTTGAACGTGAAGTCGAGATTTCCCTTTCGTATGTCGACGAGGACGAGATGCACGAGCTCAACCACGAGTGGCGTGGCATCGACCGCACCACCGATGTGCTCTCGTTTGAATGCGACTCGGCCTTTGACGAGGATATTCCCGCCGACGAGACGCTCGAGCTCGGCGATATCATCTTGGCCCCGCAGGTCATTGCCCGTCAGGCCCCCGGCTTTGGCAATAGCCCTGCCGACGAGTGCCGCCTGATGCTCGTACACGGCATGCTGCACCTGCTGGGGTATGACCATATCGAGGACGACGAGGCCGAGGTAATGGAGGCCCGCGAGGACGCCATCCTGTGCGATCTGGCGCTCGAGCGCGGCGAGGACCCCAAGCTAGTCCACGTCGGCCCCATCACCAACCACGCCCACGACTAGGAGCCGTCTATGATTCCCGGATCGAACAAGGACCATCCGTCCTTCTTAAAGTCGTTCTCCTACGCCATGGAGGGCTTCGTCACCGCCGTCAAGACCGAGCGCAACATTAAGGTCATGCTCGTGGCGGGCGTGTGCACTGTCATTGCCGGCTGCATTGTGGGGCTCGACATTGCCGAGTGGGCTACGATTATCATCTGCTGTGGCCTGGTGATTCACGGCGAGCTGTGCAACACCGCCATGGAGGCGATTGTCGATCTGGCGACCCAGGAGCTCCATCCGCTGGCAAAGCGTGCGAAGGATATCGCCGCCGCCTCTGTATACGTTCTTTCCATCACCGCCGCGATTGTGGGCTTGCTGGTATTTGCCCACGCGCTCGGCTTTATTTAGAAAGGGATTCCCATGTCCGACAATATGCAGCCTACCGATGAGGTTCTGGACGACGTCGAGGATGCCGATTCGCTTGACGAAGTCGAGGAGTTCGACCCGTTTGAGGGCATGAGTGACGAGGAGCTCGACGCCCTGTGCGACGAGGACGACAGCCTCGCGGGCTTTGGCGACGTTGAGCCCGGTTTCCGCAGTGGCTTCGTGGCCTTGGTCGGCCGCCCCAACGCCGGTAAGTCAACGCTGCTCAACGCCTGCTATGGCAAAAAGGTCGCCATCACCTCGCCGGTGGCCCAGACGACCCGCCGCCGCATGCGCGCCGTCGTCAACCGCCCCGGCTACCAGCTGGTCTTTGTCGATACCCCGGGTATCCACAAGCCCAAGGACGGTCTAGGGTCTGAGCTCAATAAAAGTGCACTGTTCGAGCTGAACGATGTCGATGTTGTCGCGTTTTTGATTGATGCCACCAAACCGATCGGCAGGGGAGACGCCTGGGTTGCCGAGCGCGTCAGATGCGCCCGTTGCAAGAAGGTCCTGGTGCTCACCAAGGCCGATGAAGCCGACCCCGCACAGGTCATGGAGCAGCTTAAGGCCGCCCACGAGCTTATGGAATATGACGACGAGATCGTGACGTCGTCGGTCAAGAACTTTAACGTCGATGCCTTCATCGAGACCGTTGCGCACTTTTTGCCCGAGGGTCCGCGTTGGTTCCCCGAGGACATGGGTACCGACGCTTCCGATGAGACGCTCGTTGCCGAGTTTGTGCGCGAGAAGGTTCTGCGCCGCACCCGTGATGAGATCCCGCACTCCGTGGGCGTGATTTGCGATTCGCTCGAGCAGACCAAGAAGGTGCTGCGCGTGCACGCCACCATTTACGTCGAGCGCGAGGGCCAAAAGGGCATCATCATCGGCAAGGGCGGCGAGATGATCAAACATATCGGCATCGACGCCCGCCGCGACCTTGAGCGCATCTTTGGCACCCAGGTCTTTTTGGAGCTGGACGTGAAGGTCAAGGCCGGCTGGCGTGACGACGAGGCCCAGATTCGCCGCTTTGGCTATAACGCCGAGGATTAGGGGCACGCGGCGCGCATGGCAGGCTCCCGGACATATCGCACGATGGTGCTCGTCCTCGATAAGACGAAGCTCAAAGAGACGGACCTGATCCTGACGATGCTTGACGAGCGGGGTCGGCAGGTTCGTGCCGTGGCAAAGGGCGCCCGCAAACCCGGCGGACGCCTGGCTGCGCGCTGCGAGATGTTCTGTACCGTTGATCTGCTGCTTGCGCATGGACGGTCGCTCGACGTGGTTTCCCAGGCCGAGCTTATGGAGGCGCCGCTCGGCGCTGCTCCCGATTACGAGATGACATGCGCCGCAAGCGCGATCGCCGAGGTCGCGCGCGTGTGCTCGTTCGAGGACGCCGAGGATCCGTTTACCTTTGCCATCACGCAGCGGGCGCTCACACTTGTCGGCAGCGGGCTCGACGCGGCACATATGGACCTGCTCGTGGCGGCCTTTGTCTTTAAATTGCTGTCGCACGTTGGCTACCGACCCGATTTTTCGGCCTGCGTGCTGTGCGGAGACCCGATGCTGTCGTATTTTTCGCCCCAGGCGGGCGGCCTCATGTGCGGGTCGTGCGCGTCGAGCGTGCCCGGTGCCGAGCTGGTGTCGACCGGTGAGGTCGCATGGCTGCGCGCCCTCATGTCCATGACCTTCGATGCGCTTATGGCCGAGAGGGTCGACCCCCATACCGCTGCCTTTTTGCTGGGGCTTTCGCACGTGTGGGCTGCGACGCACACCGATCAGCGCCTCCGTGCGATGGAATTCATGTTGGGTCGGTGATGATGCGCAGGCGCGGGCTGCTTGTGGTAACATACCGATCTGTTGGTACCTCGACCTTGGATGCTCGCTCCACCGGCGGCTTCCCAGTCCGAGGCGAATCGAGTCGCCCGTGGGCGACGCAAAACGAAAGGTGAAACAATGACTGTTTCCAAAGAGCGCAAGGCGGAGCTGACTGCCCAGTTCGGTAACACCCCGGTCGATACCGGCAACCCCAAGGTTCAGGTCGCCATCCTGACCGAGCGCATCAAGGAGCTGACCGAGCACATGAAGTCCCACCAGAAGGACTTCCACACCCGTCGTGGCCTGCTCATGCTCGTCGGCCGTCGTCGTCGTCTTCTCTCCTACATCAAGAAGAACGACATCGTCGAGTACCGTGAGCTCATCAAGGCTCTGGGCATCCGCGACAACATCCAGTAGGATTTGTACATGCTAAGAGCGTCCTGCGCAGCGGGGCGCTCTTTTTGTGTAAGGGCGTGAACAATCACGCTCTGAAGCGTGGCGGGGGCAGGGGGCCCGCGTCACATGAGGAGCCTGCAGGCAAGGGGCCTGCGGGGTAAAGGAGAACAATGACACTCGTATCCAAGACCTTTGAGCTGTACGGCAAGACCTACACCTTTGAGTCGGGCGAGCTTGCCAAGCAGGCCACAGGCGCCTGCCTGGTCAAGCAGGGCGACACCACGATGCTCGACACCGTGGTCGTCTCCAAGGAGCGTAAGAACTACGACTTCTTCCCGCTGACCGTCGACTTCAACGAGAAGATGTACGCCGCCGGCCGCATCCCGGGTGGCTACCTCAAGCGTGAGGGCCGTCCCAGCGAGAAGGCCACGCTCACGGCCCGTATGATCGACCGCCCGATTCGTCCGAGCTTCCCGGACGGCTTCCGCAACGAGGTGCACATCGTCGCCACCTCGCTCGTCGCCGACCAGGTCAACCCCTTTGACGTCATCAACGTCATGGGTGCTTCCCTGGCCATGACGCTCGGCGGCGTGCCCTTCGAGGGCCCGCTTGCCTGCGTGCGCATCGGCCGTAACGTGGAGACCGGCGAGTTTATCGTCAACCCCACCTATGAGGAGCGCGAGAACTCCGATCTGGATCTGGAGCTGGGTGGCTCCGCCGACTTCATCTCGATGGTCGAGGCCGGCGCCGAGGAGATCTCCGAGGACGACATGCTCGCCGCCATGAAGTTTGGCCAGGAGGCCCTTGCTGCCTTCTGCCAGGCTCAGGACGAGTTTGTCGCCGAGTGGGAGCAGGTCAACGGCGCCATCGTCAAGAAGGAGTACCCGCTCGACCAGCCCGTCGAGGAGGTCCAGGAGCGCATCTTCGCCCACTACGACGAGATGGCAGCCGCCCTTCGCGACGCCGACAAGCTCTCCCGTATCGGTAAGGTCGAGGCTCTGAAGGAGTCCATCCGTGCCGAGTTCACCGAGGAGGAGCAGGCCGCTTGGGAGCGCGAGATTCCCGTGGCGCTCAAGAAGCTCGAGAAGAAGGCTATGCGCACCATGGTCGTCGAGACCGGTGAGCGCGTCGACGGCCGTGCCGCCGATGAGATTCGCCCCATCATGGTGAAGGATAACTACCTGCCGCTCGTTCACGGCTCCGGTCTGTTCCAGCGTGGCCAGACTCAGGTGCTTTCCGTCCTGTCGCTCGGTATGCTCAACGAGGGCCAGCGTCTGGATACCATCGAGCCCACCGAGGGCAAGCGCTACATGCACCACTACAACTTTCCGCCGTTCTGCACCGGCGAGACCGGCCGCATGGGCAGCCCCAAGCGCCGCGAGATCGGCCACGGCAACCTGGCCGAGCGCGCTCTGCTTCCGGTGCTCCCCGACGAGAACGAGTTCCCCTACGCCATCCGCGTCGTCTCCGAGGTCATGGAGTCCAACGGCTCCTCTTCGATGGCTTCGACCTGCGGCTCCACGCTCGCCCTTATGGACGGCGGCGTGCCCATTAAGCGCCCGGTCTCCGGTATCGCCATGGGCCTGATCCAGGAGGAGGGCAAGACCGTGGTCCTGTCCGACATCCAGGGTCTCGAGGACTTCCTGGGCGACATGGACTTTAAGGTCACCGGCACCACCGAGGGCATTACCGCCCTGCAGATGGACAACAAGGCCACCGGCCTCACCTTCGACATTCTGGCCCGCGCCCTGCAGCAGGCCAAGGAGGGTCGTGCGTACATCCTGCAGAAGATGCTCGATGTGATCCCTGAGCCGCGCCACACCACGCGCAGCACCGCTCCGCGCATCGTCTCCATCCAGGTTCCGACCGATAAGATCCGCGACGTCATCGGTTCCGGCGGTAAGGTCATCCGCGGCATCCAGGACGAGACCGGCGCTTCGGTCGACATCCAGGAGGACGGCACCGTCTTTGTCGGCGGCACCGGCGAGTCCGTCGACCAGGCCGTCGAGCGCATCAAGCTCATCATCAAGGTTCCCGAGCCGGGCGAGGAGTACACCGGTCGCGTGGTCTCCATTCAGCCCTTCGGTGCCTTCGTGAATCTGCTGCCCGGTAAGGACGGCCTGCTGCACATCTCCCGCGTCGCCAAGGGTCGTGTGGAGAAGGTCGAGGACGTCCTCAACGTGGGCGACGAGGTCAAGGTCGTCGTCATCGAGGTCGACGATCGTGGTAAGATCTCGCTCGATCGTCTCGATAAGCCCGAGGCCCCGGCTCGCGCCGAGGGTGCCTCCGAGGGCGACGGCGAGCACTTCCAGCGTCGTGAACGCCCGCGTCGTGAGCGCTCCGAGCGCAGCGACCGCCCGCGCCGTCCCGGCGACAACGGAGGCCGCAAGCCCCGCCGCCACCACGACGCCG
>NZ_QSHC01000008.1:0-9969 GCF_003467545.1 Collinsella sp. AM38-1BH
TCGGGACTTGCAGCGACGGACCTCAGGACGCTCTTACACCACGTCTGCGCGCGCCACCAATAACAAGCGCGCGGAACGAGTCTTTCGAGTCGAAAGGCAATTTACAGCCAGCGGTTTTAACGTTCCCGGAAGGGGCGGATGCTGAAAACTCCGCTTTTTGCACGTTCCGAGGGGTATCACGTGCCCTACAAGGCCCAAAGAGGCGGATTTTGTTTTAGCTACGCCATCGGGATGCGGTCGTGGTTGACTTGGCTGTAGAACAGGCGCTGAATCTCGGCCGCATCACGTGACTGGCCGAGTGCCCACATGGTCTTGGCCACGAGCGTCTCGGTGGTCATGTCGTCGCCGCGCAGAATGCCCGGATGATCCGCGTAAGCACGGCCGACCTCATAAACGCCCAAATCGAGGCCCTCTTCGGGGACCTGCGTGGTCATAACGACAGTACGGCCCGAATCGACCCAGCGGAAAATCGCCTCCTGGAATGACTCGCCCGACTCACCAAACTCGGGGATACCGCCAATGCCAAAGGTCTCCAGAATCACGGCGTCGTAGCTATCGGCAAGGGCGTCCAGGATATCCGGGTTCACGCCGGGTGTCAGCTTAAGGACAAACACGCGCGGGTCGATACTGTCGTAGAAACGAACCGGATTCTCATTCTGGTGAGTGCCGTGAAGCCCGTTGCGCACAATGCGGTCGTTGCGGATGTAGGCAATGGGCGGATAGTTGACACTAATGAACGCGTTAAAGCTCATGGTGCGCTGCTTGCGGGCGCGCGTGCCGGCAATGGCGACGCCGCCAAACACGATCGAGACGTCGTGTGAATGCTCGTCGAGCGCATAGAGCAGGCTCTGGTACAGGTTGAGCTTGGCATCGGTAAAGGGGTTGCCCATGGGCTTTTGCGAGCCGGTGAGTACGATGGGCTTGGGACTGTCCTGAATCAGATAGGAAAGCGCTGCCGCGGTGTAGCTCATGGTGTCGGTGCCGTGAAGGACTACGAAGCCGTCGTGATCGGCATAGCCTTCGACGATGACGTCGCGGATACGCATCCAGTCGCTCGGGCGCATATTGGTGCTGTCGATGTTCATGGGCTGCACGACGTCGAGCTCGCAGAGGCCCGAGATCTCGGGGACGCTCTGGGCGAGTTCCTCACCGGTCAGGGCGGGGGAGAGGCCGTTGCCGTCCTCGGTCGATGCGATGGTGCCGCCCGTGGCGATGAGAAGGATGCGCTTCATGCTGGTATTCCTATCGTATTTGCCGCCGCAGAGGCGGAGTTGTTCGGCAGTATTGTGGCACAGGGTGTCCAATGTTCAAACGTATTACATCATCTGTAACGTTTGATAACACTTCAATTGCCGTCAATTAGGGGCCCAGGTCGTGCGTTTGCCGTGCGCTGATGGCTGCGAGGGACGAGAAACCCCATATAACGTGTACACTATGAAAGTTGTTTTCGTTTATTCGCGCGGGTGGGCACCGGCTCCCCGCCAACAAGAGGGGGAAACCATGGATCAAAAGGCTTCCGCAAAGGTCCTCGTACTCGACTTTGGTGCGCAGTACGGTCAGCTCATTGCCCGTCGCGTCCGCGACCTCAACGTGTATTCCGAGATCGTTCCCTGCGACATCTCGGCCGATGAGATTCGCGAGATGAACGCCTCTGCGCTCATCCTTTCTGGCGGCCCGGCCTCCGTGTATGCCGAGGACGCTCCGTCCATCGACCCCGCCATCTTTGACCTGGGTCTTCCCGTCCTGGGCTTTTGCTACGGCCATCAGATCACGGCCGTGACGCTCGGCGGCAAGGTCGGCCACTCCGAGGTGGGCGAGTACGGCCGCGCCACCGTCACGCGTACGGCCGGCGCCAAGCTCTTTAACTCCACGCCTATGGAGCAGACCGTGTGGATGAGCCACCGCGACGCCGTGTCCGAGGTGCCCGAGGGCTTTACCGTTACCGCCAGCACCGACGTGTGCCCGGTTGCCGCCATGGAGTGCGTCGAGCGCAAGATTTTTACCACGCAGTTCCACCCCGAGGTCAAGCACTCCGAGTACGGTCAGCAGCTGCTGAGCAACTTCCTGTTTGAGATCTGCGGCCTGGAGCCCAACTGGAGCATGGACAACCTGGTCGAGACCATGACGGCCGAGTTCCGCGAGAAGGTCGGCAACGACCGCGTGATTCTGGCCCTGTCCGGTGGCGTCGACTCCTCCGTCGTGGCTGCGCTGGGCGCTCGCGCCGTGGGCAAGCAGATGACCTGCGTGTTCATCAACCACGGCCTGCTGCGCAAGGGCGAGCCCGAGCAGGTGGAGGAGGTCTTCACCAAGCAGTTTGACGTCGACTTTATCCACGTCCACGCCGAGGACCGTTATGCCGAGCTTCTGGCTGGTGTAACCGAGCCCGAGGAGAAGCGCCGCATCATCGGTACGCAGTTCTGGAAAGAGTTCTTCGCCGTGGCGCAGCAGCTCGAGACCGATGGCAAGCCGGTCAAGTACCTGGCTCAGGGCACCATCTACCCCGACATCATCGAGTCCGGCGCGCGCAAGACGGGCGGCAAGACGGCCACCATCAAGAGCCACCACAACCTGATCCCGTTCCCCGAGGGCGTGCACTTCGACCTCATCGAGCCGCTCGACCACTTCTTTAAGGACGAGGTCCGTGCGCTTGGTCTGGCGCTGGGCCTGCCGGGTCACATCGTGTTCCGTCAGCCCTTCCCGGGCCCGGGTCTGGCCATCCGCATCATCGGTGCGGTCGACAAGGAGAAGCTCGAGATCCTCAAGAATGCCGACGCCATCGTGCGCGAGGAGCTCGACGCCTACAACCAGCGTCTGTTTGAGCAGACCGGCGAGCGCAACTCCGAGCACAGCTGCTGGCAGTATTTCGCGGTCCTGCCCGACATTAAGTCCGTTGGCGTTATGGGCGACGAGCGCACCTACCAGCGCCCGATCATCCTGCGCGCCGTCGAGTCCAGCGACGCCATGACCGCCGACTGGGCCAAGCTGCCCTACGACGTCCTGGCCCGCATCTCCGGCCGCATCGTGGCCGAGGTCCCCGGCGCCAACCGCGTGTGCTACGACATCACGTCCAAGCCGCCCGCGACGATCGAGTGGGAATAGGAAATTCTTTGGTTATGGGGGTATAAAATAGATTCTCTTTAGGATAAACCCCCATGACTATATGAATTGACCTGCTGACTCCAATGAAGATTGGAGGGTAACTGCCAGGGGTGACGGCCCAGCGAGTGTTATTTTGCGAGCTATGCGCATTGAAAGCGACCTTTCGTGGTATAAACTACTTGCCGGAAGCCGCGGCTTTTAGAGTACGGCTTACGTGTACGTTTAACCTCCGTGGGCGACGGGGTGCCGCAAGGCGTAGAATATCGCCCACCTGTAGGGGCCTGCAGCGATGCGGGCCCCGCTTCGTATGAAGGGGGGCGTAACCGATGAAGATCGTATCCATCTCCCAGGACTTCTTCGACCTCGTCGAGGGCGACCGCGAGCTCATGCTTAAGCACAATCGCCCCTGCATCGTGGTGGTGAGGCTGCGTTTCCGCGGGAAGCGCAGGGACTTCGCCGTGCCGCTGCGTTCCAACATCGCCCCTAACGTGCCCAAAGACCAGTACTTTGCGTTGCCACCCCGCCCCACGACGCGCCCCGGCTGCCGCCACGGCATCCACTACATCAAGATGTTCCCCATTACCAAGGCCTACCAGCGCCGCTTCAGGACCGAGGGCTCGGCCTACTACGAGACGCTCCAGCGCATCATCGATGGCAACACCAAGCGCATTGTCTCCGAGTGCCAGGCATACCTCGACCGCTGCGAGCGCGAGGGAAGGCCTCGCTTTGCCGTCGACATCGACCGCATCGTGGGGCTGCTGGAGGGCGAGAAGTAGGGCACCTCGGCTCAGTCTCGAGCCATGCGGAGTCGCTCCGCATTTTTGAACGCCGCGCGCCCCAAATACCCGAGAAGCAGGCCATGAGGTGCGGCGGCGCGCTCGTGCCCGTGCATAGCCGTCACCATCAGCGTCTACGCGGCGTCGGCTTCGAGTGGAACTGGCGCCGCTGCTGTATATGGTTTGCCTTGCTGCAAATAGCGATCAATGCCCGCGATGTTTTTGCTTGCGCTTCAACTTTCGCTGCTCGAAGAGCGCATCAGCCTCTTCCGCGCGGCGTCGGCTTCTTGCATGAGCTGACTCCTGCTTCATCGCTTCTCTCTGTGCTGCGAGCGTCTGCTGCGCCTTGGTGCTCATCGCCGGCTGCTTAAGTGCTTTCGCTGCCTCGCGGCCGCGTCGCTTGGGGTTCTTCGCGGGCTTGCTCGCCTCGGTCGGATCGTGGCCGAAGAACGAGAGCTTCGCCCATTTGTTGACAACGAATCGCAGGATCTCCTCATTGGACGGTTCTGCGCCGAAGACGATGCGGGCGGCGCCGTATCTGCCGTCCTCGACGTGCTCCGCCAGCCCGACCCAGAATTGGCCGTCGTGATATACGGTCAGGGTGGACGACACGCTGATCTGCATGGCTGGTTCCTCCTTTATGTAGATGACCATGCAGAGAAGGGACAACCAAGGAGGCAGGTTACTGATGCGGATCCCCGTACGCCCTTATGCATGCTGCTCCGCCGTTTTCGAAACTAAGTGGGAATAAGTTATCGGTACGCTTTTTTAAAAAATGTAAAAAAGTACCCCCATAACTGATAAAATGGACGCTGAAAAAAAGGGGTGCATCTTGCGTATATACCGACGTGAAAAGTATCTGAAGCGAATGCGTGGTTTCTACCACGATGACGGGATGATCAAGGTGATCACCGGTGTTCGCAGATGCGGTAAATCCTGTCTCATGCAATCAATCGCAGACGAGCTTGTGGAATCCGGTGTAGCGAGCGACCACATCATCTATATCGACCTCGACTCACGGGAGAACAGGAAGGTCAAGACGACCGATGAACTCGAAAATCTGATTGACACGTCGACCCCAGCAGACACTGAGGGGACGAAGTATCTTTTCATCGATGAGATCCAGAACGTAGAGGAATTCGAGCTGCTCATCAACGGCTACCGGACAGATGGCGGTTGGTCCATCTTCATTACCGGTTCGAATTCATATCTGCTTTCTGGGCAGCTTGTTACAAAGCTGACGGGTCGCTATATCGAGTTCGAGGTATTCCCACTCGACTTTGCGGAATATATCGATATGAAGCGTTTTCTCGGCAAGCCTGTCAATGACCTTCTCGTGGGAGAGTTTACCGAGTACCTGACCCTTGGAGGCTTTCCCAAAGTGCTGGAGTATGAGGGCGAGGATGAAAAGCGCACCTATATCAAAAGTGTTATTCACGAGATCTTTGAAAAGGACGTCAAACATTCGAACAAGATTAAGAATGTCTCGGTTTTCGATGCCGTACAGACGTATCTCATCAACAACTTTGGTGCGCCGACGAACCTGAAGAACCTTCTTGCGTACTTCAATGATGTCGAGAAGATTCCCATCAAGCGCGAAACGCTCAATCGGTATATCCAGATTCTTGTTGACGCGAAGATCCTTTATCGCTGCTCGAGGTTCGATCTCAAGTCTCGTCGATCGCTTATCCGCGAAGAGAAGTACTACCTGGCTGATCCCGGCTTCTATTTCGCCATGAACACGGATGCGAGGATTAACTACGGGCCGGCGTTGGAGAACGTGCTCTACCTCTATCTTGCATCGCGCGGGTACGAGCTTTCTGTGGGCCGTATTGGGAAGCTCGAGTGCGACTTCATCGCTCGTAGGCGCAATGCTTACGCCTACATCCAGGTCTCTATGTCGATTGCCGACAGAGGCGTCGAGGAGCGCGAGTACAGGCCGTTCGACCACATCAGGGATGGGTATCCGCGCTACTTGTTCACGCTTGATCCTCTATTGCAGGAGAGGGATGGCGTCAGGCACCTTAACATGGCGTCGTTTATGCAAGATGGCGCTGATCTTATTTGAGTGGTGGCCAGATCCCTTTGCTCCCAAGTGCGCAAACAGCGCGGGCATCAAATGAGGACCATTGTCTCGCGTAGAATAGACAGATAGAGAACTTGTTTTGATGTTGACAAGCTTTTGGCCAGTGACTCCTATTGCCGAGTGGGAATAGCGGAAATAACAGCCTCCGGACCTTTTGGTTCGGAGGCTATCTTTTGTATTTCTACCCGAATAGGACTCCTCGCCAAAGCTCCTTGAGCATCGGGCAGCGTTATCGAACGTGCGCGTTCTCGTAGGCGTCATTGATCTCTTCCGACAAATCGTCGGGAATCAGCGCCTCCACCCTATTCTCACTGCCATCCTGAATTGCCTGTTCGTAGTATCAGCATTTGAACCTCAGCATATCCAGCGCACGGTTCATGTCCGCGCCGCCGAGAGCAGTGCGCCCAAATCGGCCTGGATAGCCTCCGCCTTGCTCTCGAGCTGCAGCGGGGCCGAGTCGCCCGAGATATTTACGCTCAACAGATGCGCATCCGGCAGCTTCGCGGTCATGCTCCAGAACGGGAGTGTGATGATGCCGGGGGTCATCTCGCCCACGCCAAGCTCCAGCAGCAGCACGCGGCAATCGGTGCGCTCGCGCACGAAACGCTCATATCGTTCGATGCTCTCTCGCCATGCCGCGCCCTGCAGAAATGTGTCATCGCGCACCCACGGCACAAGCTGCCAGCCGCAGTGCGGGCATCGGGGGGGGCATCCTCGCTGCGGACCTCGATGCCCGCACTGCCCACGTGGTTGTAATGATTGGCGTGAAGGCGGCCGTTGGAAAGAAGCTCATTTCTGTGGGGAAGAATCTTCTCGGTGAGTAAAGCTCATCGGAGCGGGGATAGAGCTTTGTCTGCGAGGTACGAAATGCTGACTAGCGGTTGCGACGCTTTGTTGCGGAAATGCCAACTGCCACAACTACACCACCGGCAACACTCAGGGCGACTGCCATCGCACCGTTGTCGCCTGTCGCGGGTAGGGTGGTCCCGGCTGGTTTAACCGCCGCTACTGCCTTGGTGGAAACGGGATTTGCCGCGGGCTTTTCTGCCTTGGGCTGCGGTGTGGGCTCGGGCTTGGTTTCCAGTTCGGGTTTAACCTCTGGGTTCGGCTTAACGTCAGGGCTGGGCTCGGGATCGGTCACGTCGGTTGCAATCAAGTGCACGTCACTGTCGAAGACGTAGCGGATGTAGTAATCGTGACGCGTCTCGTGCATAATCCCCTGCCCGCTGTCGAAGTCACGGTCAACGTGTGTGCCAAGGTGGGTTGAGCTGTTGAGGTTCAGCCTGTAAGGGATTTGGTCGTCGGCGTAACTGCCTGTAAAGACTACGGTTGCTCTAACGTGATTGTCGATCATGGTCAGGGTAATAGAGACGCTGGCTTCTTTGGGGTTCTCGGTTTTTATAAGGCTTTCGGTATCGGTGTCGACCTTGAAGAGGTGGATGGTGTCGTTAAGCCCGTAGATGAAGTCCTCGGGTTTGTCGGGAAAATCGTATACAAACGCCTCATTCTGGACCAACATGAAGGCGGGTGGGAGCTCCAGGTCATAGTTATGGTCGACAACGGTGGCAGCTGTGAAGTTGCCGTCTGTGTTGGCTTCGCTGCGGGTGATGGGCGTCGCAGCATCGGGTTCGGGCGGTTCGGCCGCTTGTGCCGAACCGGGTAGCAAGAGCTGCCCTGACACAAGAATTATCGCTCCGAAGGCGACTACTCTAACGCCCGCATGACGCTTGACGCTGCGGATAAACGAGCTGGTTCGATCGTTCTGGGTTTGTGGTGCATGCTGTCCATACATAAGGCGCTCCTTGTTCGTAGGCAGGTTTTCGCAGATCTATATTGCGCCTGGCCGATGCGGCTGGGCTCTTTCACGCGAACGCTTACGCGAGCAGGGAGAAAGCTCAAGTTAATTTTCCCACAGTCGATACTTTGCGAGCAACGATTTGCTGTTCAATTCTCGGAGAGAGAATCAAGGTGGCCGAGGAGTTATCAGCCAATAAGATTGTGTCTAGAGAACACGAACAAGAGATATGGTCTGCAGGCGACTGAATAGCTCCATCTGTTTTGGTTACAACAAAATGCGTGCCGCGCGCCTGCGGCATGAAGGAGGGAGATTTCTATGAATATCGTTGTATTGAGTGGTAGCCCGCGCAAGGGCGCCAATACCGACATTATGGTCGAGGCGTTTGCCGAGACCGCGCGCGAGGCCGGCCATACGGTCGAGGTCATCCGCGTTGCCAGCAAGAAAATCGCTGGTTGTCTGGGGTGTCAGTATTGCTTCGCCCACGAGGGCACTTGCGTGCAGAAGGATGACATGGCCGACGTGATTGAGTCGCTGAAAGGCGCCGATATGGTTGTCTTCGCTTCGCCTATCTACTGGTTTGATATCACTGCGCAGGAGAAGGCCGCCATCGACCGCCTGTACGCCTTCGGTGCTACGGGCTTCCCGTTCACCAAGACGGCCCTTTTACTCGATAGTCACAGCGAGGGCGTCTATGATGCGGCGATCGCTATGTACAAGTCAACCTGCGCGTACTGCAAGTGGGAGGACCAGGGCATTGTCACCATCAGCGGTATGACCGAGCGCGACAGCATGGCCTCCTCGCCCAAGCTGGAAGAGGTGCGAGAGCTCGCTCGCAAGCTCGTCTAAGGACAAGAAGAGCGCATGACAATCGGTGTTGGTGGAAATGCTTGCTGTCCTTGCCAAGAGAAATGCTGATTGCCATGCGCTGTTGCCCTTGTGGACAATCTCGACGTGCTAGGAGACCTTTTCGCTCAGGAACTCCCTGAATGCGGGGATGTCGAAGCCGACGATGCCACGTCCACGTTCCCCGATAACGCCGTCCTCGAGGAGGCGGCGTTTGTATTGGCTTGCGTAGTTGCTGGCGACGCCCATGCGTTTGGCTATCTCCGAGACCCTGCTGGGGCCAGAATCGGGCAGCATTGCGAGCAAAAACTCAATGTCTTTATCGGAAAGCTCCCGATAGGTCGTTTCGAGAATTCGATCGCGCAGCTCCATACGGGCAAGCAGAGAACCCTGCTGGACATCAGGTGCGCTGATTTTGGGCGAGTTCTCCGAAACATCCCATGTGCGATATCCGACGAGCTGCATCATATAGGGAAATCCGTCGACGGCCTTCACGGCATCCTCGAGCGCTTCTGGCGTGATTGAGCGGCCTCCGGCCTCAACGGTTTTGCGGAATGCGTTTGCGATTTCAACGTCAGTGATTCGTCCTAACTGATGATATTGGGAACGCCTGAGGAACGAGACGGAATCGTTACGCAGCAACGCCGATACCTTGTAGGGCAGTCCTGCCATGAGTAGGGCAACTTTTTTACCTTCGCGTACAAAGTGCTGGTAAACAGAGGCAAATTGAAGCATTTCTTCGAGATCGACGGTGACTTCATCGATGGTGATGAGAAGTCCGATGTCATGTTTTTCGAGTTGCTTAAAGATGCCATTCATACGTGTGCGCCAGTTGCCCTGGGACTCTTGAGCATATGTCCAATCGAGGCCCACTGGACCAATTTGAACACCGTTTATGCGCGCGTGAGGCTGTGAGAGGTAGCTATCTGCGGCTTCTTTGGTTCGCTCGATAATATCTTCGAGCATGCCTGGCATGGCGGAGACATTTGCTGCGATCCAGTCGTGTTCAAGTGCCGTTTCTGAAAGGAGCGAGAGAAGCGCCGTTTTGCCCGTTCCCCTTGCGCCCGTAAAAATGGTCGACAGGTTGGGATCTCCCGGGCCATTGATAAAGCCACGGTTGATGTCACGCAGGATATGCTCGCGACCCGCTAGAAAGGGAGGGACACTTCCAAATGTTGGGGTAAAGGGGTTCTTGCTGTACTCCATGGTAGCTCCTTTGCAAGTTTTGCTAATTTTTGCAACTTTTGCTAACTTTTGCAAGTTTTGCTAACGGCTTAACATGCCTTGTGCCGTGGGATTGCAGGAGTGAAAAACGGGGAGTTCTATTATTTCGACTACGTTGCAACGAGCGGGGCCCGGAGCGCGAT
>NZ_QSHC01000008.1:9979-93412 GCF_003467545.1 Collinsella sp. AM38-1BH
GCAACGAGCGGGGCCCGGAGCGCGATGTTGCTGCGCTCCGGGCCCCGCTGCTTTGCAAAACCATGACGGTTTGGCCACCGTTGTTTTAGTCAAACAGACTCGGCATGTCGTTTTCCTTCATAAGGGCACCGGCGGAGGGGAGGCTCTGCGTGGTGAACTTCTCGGCAGAGACGCCGGCGCCGAGGATCTCCTCGGTCGTGCCGACGGTGGTGACCGAGCGACCCTTCTTGGCGGTAAAGGCCTGGACGCCCTGCGTGTTGGTGGTCGTCTTGGTCTTGAGCAGCGACGTGTTGAAGTTCATCAGGCGGTAGTCGCTCGAGACCAGCGCGATGTCGCGATCCTCCTTGAGCACCTGGGCATACAGCAGCTTGCTGCCGCCGTAGATGGCGTTCTTAAGGCGCTTGCGGTTGGTCTTGGTAACATATCCGGAAAGTGCGACACGCACCACGCGGCCGTTCTCAAAGACAAACAGCACGTCGGCCTTGTAGTCCTCGGGGTCGATGACCCAGATGACGCTCTCGTCGGGTTCCATCTCAAGATCGGTCGGCAGGTACGAGCCCAGCTGGGCCGACTTGGTATCCTCAAACGCCGCGACTTTGCATTTGTACACCTGGCTCTTGTTGGTAAAGACCAGCAGCTCGTGGGTGTTGGAGGACGGGAACTCGATAAAGGGTTTGTCGCCGTCCTTGTACTTGAGCGTGGTGGCCTTCTTGAGTACGCGGTCCGTCATCTTCTTAAGGTAGCCATCGCGCGAAAGCATGATGGTAACCGGATATTCCTCGACCTCGGGCTCCAGGCTTACCTCGATGACCTCATGGGGCTCGATCCTGCCCGTGCGGCGCGGCATCACATATTTCTTGTTGACCGCGGCCAGCTCGTCGCTGATGACCTTCTTGATGTTCTCCTCGCTGGAGAGGATCTCCTCAAGCTCGGCAATCTCGCCCTCAAGCTTGGCAATGTCCTTGGTGCGGTTGAGGATGTACTCCTCGTTGATGTTGCGGAGCTTAAGTTCGGCAACAAACTCGGCCTGGGTCTCGTCGATGTCGAAACCCTTCATAAGGTTGGGCACGACCTCGGCCTCGAGCTTGGTGCCACGGATGATGGCGATCGCCTTGTCGATGTCGAGCAAGATGGCCTCGAGGCCGTGCAGCAGGTGCAGACGCTCGGACTTTTTGCCCAGGTCAAAGTTAATGCGGCGCCGCGTGGACTCAATACGCCACTTGACCCACTCGTGCAAGATCTGGCGCACGCCCATAACGCGGGGATAGCCGTCGACCAGCACGTTAAAGTTGCACGAGAACGAATCCTGCAGCGTGGTCGAGCGATAGAGCTTGGCCATGAGCTTGTCGGGGTCGACACCGCGCTTAAGGTCGATGGCGATGCGCAAGCCCGATAGGTCGGTTTCGTCGCGGATGTCAGCGATCTCCTTGACCTTGCCCTCTTTGGAAAGCTTGACGATGCGCTCGATGATGACATCGGTCTTGGTGGTGTAGGGGATCTCGTACACCTCGATGATGCGCTCTTCGGGAATCCAGCGCCAGCGGGAGCGGATCTGGAAGCTGCCAAGGCCGGTCTCGACGATCTTTTCCATCTCCTCGCGGCGGTAGATAATCTCGCCGCCGGTCGAGAAGTCGGGCATGGGCATGTACTCGAGCAAGTCGCAGTTGGGATCCTGCAGGTAGTGCATCGTGGCGGTGCAGACCTCGTTGAGGTTGAAACCGCAGATATCGGACGCCATGGCGACGCCGATGCCCTTGTTGGCCGAGACAAGGATGTTGGGGAACGTGGTGGGCAGCAGGCGCGGCTCCTTCATGGCGCCGTCGTAGCTGTCGACGAAGTCGACCGGGTCCTTGTCGATGTCCTTGAAGATCTCGGCGCTAATGGGGGAGAGCTTGGCTTCGGTATAACGCGAGGCGGCGTAGCTCAGGTCGCCCGAATAGTACTTGCCAAAGTTGCCCTTCGACTCCACGAAGGGGGCAAGCAGCGCCTCATTGCCGGTTGCCAGACGCACCATCGTCTCGTAGATCGCGGCGTCGCCGTGTGGGTTGAGCTTCATGGTCTGGCCCACGATGTTGGCGCTCTTCTGGCGCTCGCCCTTGAGCAGACCCATCTTGTACATGGTGTAGAGCAACTTGCGGTGCGAGGGCTTAAAGCCGTCGATCTCGGGGAACGCACGCGAGACATTGACGCTCATAGCGTAGGGCATGTAGTTGACCTCGAGCGTCTGCGTGATCGGCTGGTCGGTGACCTCGGAGTGCAGGCCGATGACGTTCTCGGCGTTGACCTGCTTTTTCTTGGGCTGGTTTTTCGTCTTCTTCTTTGCCACGATTTCCTCTTGAACTTGTTATGGGCCGTCGTTATCGATTTGCTGCTATTGCAAGTCCAGCTGGTCCAGGTATTCCTTGCCGTGCTCGGAGATATGGCGCTTGCGGCCCGCCTCGTCGTTGCCCAGCAAAAGGTTGAACATGGTTTCCATCTTGGTGACGTCCTCGGGCTCCACCTTGATCAGGCGACGCGTCTCGGGGTTCATGGTGGTGAGCCACATCATGTCCGGATCGTTCTCACCAAGACCCTTGGAGCGGTTGATGGAGCACTTCTGGTCGCCGATTTCTTTGAGGATGCCGTTCTTCTCGAGCTCGGTGTAGGCAAAGTAGGTCTTTTCTTTGCAGTTGATCTCGTAGAGCGGCGACTCGGCGATATACACGTAACCTTCGTCGATAAGCGTGGGCACCAGGCGATAGAGCATGGTGAGCACGAGCGTGCGGATGTGATAACCGTCGACGTCGGCGTCCGTACAGATAATGACCTTGTTCCAGTTGAGGTTGTCCAGGTCAAAGGCGCCGAGGTTCTTGATGCGCTTGTCCTTAATCTCCACGCCACAGCCCAGCACGCGCATGAGGTCCATGATGATGTCGGACTTAAAGATGCGCGGGTAGTCCTCCTTCAGGCAGTTGAGGATCTTGCCACGGACGGGCATGACACCCTGGAACTCTGCATCGCGCGACGTGCGAATGGCGCCTGCTGCCGAGTCGCCCTCTACGATGTAGATCTCGCGGCGGCTCTTGTCCTTGGAGCGGCAGTCGATGAACTTCTGCACGCGGTTGGCCATGTCGGTCTTCTGCTGCAGGTTGGTCTTGATGCTCTGACGCGTCTTCTCGGCGTTCTCGCGCGAGCGCTTGTTGATGAGCACCTGCTCCATGATCTTGTTGGCGGCATCTTTGTTCTCGATCAAGTAGGTCGAGAGGCGCTCCTTAAAGAATGCCGTCATGGCCTGCTGGATAAAGCGGTTATTGATGGCCTTCTTGGTCTGGTTTTCGTAGGACGTCTGGGTGGAGAAGCAGTTGGTCACCAGTACCAGGCAGTCCTGGACATCTTGCCACTTAATGCCGCTCTCGTTTTTGTTGTACTTGCCCTGTTGCTTGATGTAGGCATCGATGGCGCTGGTCAGAGCACTGCGGGCGGCCTTCTCGGGTGAGCCGCCGTTCTCGAGCCACGATGAGTTGTGGTAGTACTCTTGCATCGTGAAGGTGCGCGAGAAGCACATGCAAGCAGTGATTTTTACGTTGTAATCGGGCAGGTCTTCACGGTCGCGACCACGACGGTCGGCCTCGATAAAGAAAGGCTCGGTGAGGTAGTCGGTACCGACCTTCTCGAGCACATAGTCCTCGATGCCCTTGGGATAGCAGAAGTCCTCTTCGGAGAACTCGCCGTCGTCGCCCTCGATACGCAGACGGAAGGTCACGTTGGCGTTGACCACGGCCTGGCGGCGCATGGTCTCGCGATACCACTCGTGGGGGATGCTGATGGAGGTAAAGACCTCAAGATCGGGGCGCCATTTGATGGTGGTGCCGGTACGGTCCTCGTCGCTGGGCTCAATCTCGAGTGCCTTCTTTTTGGCACCGACGACCTTGCCCTTCTTAAAGTGCAGGGAGTACTTGTTGCCGTCGCGCCAAACCGTGACGTCCATGTACTCGGATGCGTACTGGGTCGCGCACGAGCCCAGGCCGTTGGTACCGAGCGAGAAGTCGTAGTCGCCGCCCTGGTTGTTATTGTATTTGCCACCGGCGTAGAGCTCGCAAAAAACGAGTTCCCAATTAAAGCGCTTCTCGGAGGGGTTCCAGTCGAGCGGGCAGCCGCGGCCGTTGTCCTCTACCTGAATGGAACCATCGCGAAAGGCGGTAAGGGTGATGAGCTTGCCGTAGCCCTGGCGCGCCTCGTCAACGGCGTTGGACAGAATCTCAAAGGCAGCGTGTGCACAGCCATCGAGCCCGTCCGAGCCAAAGATAACGGCGGGGCGCAGACGTACACGCTCCTCGTCTTTGAGCTGGCGGATACTGTCGTTACCATAGTTTGCGGTGTTTTTTGCCATACTCGCTCTCTCGATGCTCCTTTGCTGCGTTTTAGTCATATAGATAGTCAAGGTAGCATAGCCCAGCCCACAGACGATTCCACCCAACACGAAATCCATCGAACAATCGTTCGGAATTCGATGGAGATTCGTTTACTCGGACAAAACCGAGTCGGTTTTGTCCGAGTAAGTTTGAATAGTGAATCGAAGTTGTTGTGTCCGCATGGCGATGACGAACATGATTTTCATAATGACAGATATAGTTGACATCTTCTGATGGATGCAATATATTTCTGTCATGTTGCAACGGATATCTGTCCACATTTACGAAAGGGGCTCCATGCCGGGTAAGAAAAACCTTCGCATGAAGGCGGCGCGCGCGGCGGCTGGCCTTTCGCAAGCCGACTTGGCCCAGGCCGTGGGCGTTACGCGCCAGACTATCGGTCTTATCGAGGCGGGCGGCTACAACCCCACGCTCAATTTGTGCGTGGCAATCTGTAAGGCGCTGCGCGTTACGTTGAACGACTTGTTTTGGGAAGACGAAACCGACGCCGACCCTAATACTCTTTAGGAGTTCACTATGAAATTTGAAGATCTGAAAATCGTGCAAAAGTGGCGTGAATATGCCGGCCCAAAGGATGAACGTCTGGAGGCCGAGAACGCGAAGATCTACAAGATTGGTTTCGTGCTGCTTTCGTTTGGCATGTTGATGATCTTTTTCTACCAGTTTATAGCTCGACAGGTTGCGTGGGTTCACAGCGACGCCAGTGAAATGCCGCATGGCTTTGCAACGCCGTTCGAGGCAGCCATGTATTTGTGGCTCGTTCTCGTGATGTTGATTTGCGCAGGACTGCAAACGCGGAAGGGCTATGTCGATACCAATCGTTTTGGGCAAACCGAGCATCTTCCTGTTGGATATTTCCTGCTTGTCAGCGGTCTTAGCGGCGCCGCGTTCGCGCTTGTTATTGCCGCAATGCGCTGTATCGCCGAGGCGCAGATCGTACCGTTCGAAGATGTCTTTTGGGCAGCGAACTTGGCAACGGGCGCGTTCTGTGGTGCGACGATTTTCATAGCCACATTCGCCGTTCTGTGTGCATCATTCTTCACGGCGAAAAGACGCCGTGCCAAGCTCGAGGCAGAATTCGACTCCACTGACGATATCTAATGCGAAATGGGCTGGCTCTGGGTATCCAGAACCAGCCCATTTGATGTTCGATGAGCCGAGTCGGCGTCTCTCACAAAAGTAACTAGGAGCTAGCGAGGCCTATCCGAATTGACCTCCTTGGCGGTGTCTTTTTCGAGCGCCGTGCGGCGGGCGCTGTAGGCGACGAGGCCGGCGCCTGCCGCGGCGAGTGCTGCAGCGGCTGCCGTAAGGGGAGCGTTGACATCGCCCGTGCCCGCAAGCGCGCCCGCTTTTCCGGAGCGCTTGCTATTGCCGTGGTCCTTGCCACTGCCGGAGCTGCTTCCGCCGGAGCCGCCGCCCTTGTCAGTACCGCCGCCACTCGAGCCACCATCGCCGTCCGCCGTCATCGGGGCGTCGTGAAGTCCTGTCGTATCCGCGCTGTCGCATATGCCGACCTGAACTTCTGAGCGCTCGCATGCCGCGTCAGGCACATGAAGCTCATGCAGTACGGCACCCAGCGCCGAGTTTGCGCCCGGTCGAATTTCCTCAAGCGTTACGGGATCGAGCGCTACCAGGTCACGCGCCTTCGCATACAGCGTGACGCGTTTGCCCACTTCGTCGCCCCAACTCTCGGGGATGGCGAAGCTCATGCGGAACTGTGCCGTGCAACCCGGTGCCAGCACGGCGTTGCCGTTGTCGGCTACCAGCGGGTGCGTTGCAAAACGCGCGCCCAGCGTCTCGAGCGCGTATTTCACGCGTGCCATATCGTTGTCCGAAGCGTCCTCGGCAAGCTCTGGATCAAAGATCGAAGCCATGCGTGCGTTCGCGCCGAACCCGATGGATGCGCTGGAGAACGGCTGGCTGGAGCCCTCTCGGTACAGATCGATCGTGCCGGCGGTCAGCAAGGTGTTGCCGTCGTTTCGCACCGTGACCATGAAGGATTCGCCTGCTGCTCCGGGCACCACCGCGCCCGAGGTAGCGACCGCGCCCGTCGGAGTGGCACACGCCACCAAGGGCACTTCGATGCCGTGCAGCTCTGCCTCGCTCTTCTCCGCGCTCACAATGTGCGTGGCGAGCGCGGAGAGCATGCCCCCCGACGTCAAAAATGTCGTTATCTGATCGACGGGATGGTTCAGCTCGCACATCACGAACGGCTCCGTGAACAGATCGCCTGCCAAGGTGCTGGCGAAGATGCGGAAGTGCTTGCCCATCACTGCCACCGGGTTGCCTTCTTCGTCGTAGGTTTGTCCCACCTTGCCATCGGTGTTCTCTACATAGAGCGCGCACCTGCCGTTGTCGCTTACGCTAAACGATGCCGGGCCACAGCCTGCGGCACCCACGGGCTGCGTTGCAAATGCCGATGCTCCTCGCGTCCAAGTAATATGCTGCAGTTGCTCGTTGACGGTTGCCAAAAAGCCCGAATGTTGTGGCACGGCACCGCGTGGGGTACTGTGGCATCTGGTGGCATAACGCCCCAACCCGCGATGGACTGGCCGATCACGGCATACGATGCGCAGCCACAACCGTTTGCAGTTTCGTATGCAACGGGCACCACCATTTTGCCGTTGATATTCTCGGGTACGCCCAGCTCGATGCTCGATGGCGCTTGCGGAAAGCGGAGGACCTGACGGAACGTGAGGCTGTCGCCCAAATCATCCGACCACAGGGTGAAGCACTCCAGCGCAACCTCTGCCTCATTGCCCAGCGCCTTTTCTGCGGTGGTTCCGCGGCGGTGGAGGTAAGCGCCCGACAGGCGCCCGTCGACCAGCGTCTTGCCCACCGTGATGCGTGGACACTGCAGACAATGGTGGCCATCCTCCTGAAGGCGGCCGCGCGAGATGCTGCGTCACGACGTGTGCGACATCACGCGAACTCCGTCGTTGCTTATGCGCAGGCGCACAACGGACAGCATGCCGGCTGTGCTTGCCGTATCGAAAAGGGTGTTGTCGCCGTCGGGGCGCTCGCCCGAGACCAGCAGCACGTAAGCGTCCTGGTTTTCTCTTCCGTCCGTATATTCCACCACGTCGAAGTCGTAATCGAATATGCCGTCGCGCCCCACGTCGCCCTCGCCAAACCCAAGGGGGAAGTCCACGGGCGTGGGAGCGGACCACGTGCCGTTTGCCTTTGTGTGCACCACCAGGCGCGAGCGGCCATTGTCGCCGTAGCGCACCGAGGCGATACGGAACAGGCATTCTACGCCGGCGATCATTGCCAGCTTCATGTGAGCTTCGCTGAGCACGCCGGAAAACAGCACGTTGTCGCTCGAGGGCTTGATGCCGCCACGCTCGTCCTCCGATACACCAGCAGAATTGGCGTTGGGGTCCGCAACAGCGTTCGTCGCCTGCTCGATATAGGTGTACTCGTACATCGGCGCGGCGTTTTCGTCGTTCCCTATCAGTGCATGGACGAAATGCTCGATCTGTCCCGCGTCGTCGCTTTCTGCATCCGCCTCGAGCTCAATGCACGTGACCGCTTGATCCCAATCGCGCACGACAGGCGCGGCGTTTACGGCAGTGGCCTTAACCTCGGCGCGTGCGAGCAGCTCGGCGTTGGTGACGATGGTGGCCGATGCGATAAATTGCGGCACGCCGCCCGCCTCGATGTTGCCGGGCGTGCCGAAGCGGGCATCCAGCGTGTAAGGCGTATCTCCACCCAATGCGAGCTCAGAGCGCTGGAGCACATACTGGTTGCCATTGTTCACCGACATATTCCACGAATCGAGGAGTGTGGGCCACGACCCCGACCAAGCCTTGGTGGTCCACTTGAACATTACAAACTGGAGTATCACATCGACATCGACGTCTGCACCTACGCGCAGTCGCGGAAGCTGGTGCCCATCTGCCTTCTCGTACCCAATGAACAGCGTGAGGGATGCGGCGCCGCGCACGGCAGACGAGGCGACGCCTGCAACGCCGGCGCCAAAGGTGACGGCAAGCCCGATCTGGATGGTGAACGATCCCGACGTATTGGAATAGTCGAGCGAAATGTTCTTGAAAAACGCCGCGCCGCTGCCGTGCGTGTGGGCGCCCACGGCGAGCGCCAGTTTTGCCAGCACCCAGGGGTTGACGTTTAAGAAAAACGGCACCGGTCCTAGGGTAAACTGCTCGGTCCAATTGAGGTCGGTTCTTACCTGGAAGAGGGCCTTAATATTGCCGTATGCGGGGTCGTTGTTGTTACCCCAGGTTTTGCCCACCCAATCGTAGGCGAGCGAGCCGTACAGCTGTGTGGCGATATCCATCGTGAACAGCAGCGTGCAATGGTGGCGAAGGAGCTTGGTGTTTCTTGGATCGGTGCCCGAACCGGCACTCATGCTTTTGTACTGATTCCACTTCCCCTCCATCTCGTCGAGGTAGCGGTTTGCTTGCTTGGTGCCCGACTCGCGCGGTGACTTCTTCCAGTACTCCGGATCCGGATTGCCCGAATCGTTCATGTAGCCGACCGGCTTGTATCCTCCGCCAAACAGCACGTATCCGGCAAACGAGAAATCGAACAAAATGGGGAACGAGGGCATCCAGCACGTGAACTTATTGCCGCCGATGCCGGGAAACGCCGCCGGGAAATCAAACGGAGTGATCTCTTGGTCCATGGTAGTGGGGACGATAGTGGTCGATCCGGATTCCGCCTTTGCCGCCGGCGCGGTAACAACGGCCATAGGGGATGAGAGCGTGTAGGTTTTGCCCTGGTAGTCGAGGACAAAGCGCAGCTTGCACCCTTCTTCCAGAAGGTTTGACGCTGCATCGAGGAACTTGTCTTCGAGCGTGAACGTCGCCAGATTATTCGTGCCCGATGCGCTGGCCTTGACTTGGCCAATCTGCGTGACGGTTTCGGGTGAGCTACTCGTGGCGGGCATTACCTTGTTGATGTGCAGCGTTGCCTGTCCACCCTGTGGCAGATGTGCCTGCACGGTAAAGGCGTGCGTGTCGGGCTGCTCGTTTGCTGCTTCGTCCGCTGGCATTGCCATAAACGTGGCGTCGGCGTACTGGATGTCCCATTCGTCGAACGTGAGCTGTCGAAAGTACGGCTCGCCATCGGAGAGCGGACGTGTGGGTGCGGTAATAGCGGTGCCGCCCTGGATACGCGCAAGGGGAATCTCGACATCGCGGTAGCCTGCCATGCTAATGGAGATGCCGCCGTTAAAGTCGTACGCGTCGAGAAGCGTTGCCTCGTCCACGTAGCCTTCCGAAAGCGGCGCGACCTCAAAGATGGCCGTGCCTTCGTCATCGGTCGTGGCGGTGAGCTGCTTGCCTGCGGCATAGCGCGATGCGAGCGTGACCTGGGCACCCGTGATGGGCGTATTCTTGTTGGCGACGTCGACCACGACCACACCAAACATGGTGCGCGAGAGAACGAGCACCCTGAAAGGGTCTTTTTCGTCGGCATAGGCTTCGGTGGGCGCGAACGGCAATATGAAGGCGTTTGCGCTTCCCGGCACGCGCGGCAACATAATGCTCGCCAGCGAGGACGCTCCGGCAACAAGTAACGAACGGCGATCAAGCATCTTTGGCTCCCATCCCGCAGGTATCGGTGGAAATAATCCAATTTTGCGAGAAGGCGCCCCGTGGCGGTAGTGCCGTTCAAGGGTCAAAATGTCCAAATTGATCGAGCGAAGCGCCGGGTTCCGGAACGCGTTCGATGCGCTTGGTAGTCCGGTCGCTAACGTAACATATGCGCGACCAGCTCGGCGCGTGTGCCGATGCCAAGCTTTGCGTATACGCCGGATAGGCGGTTTTTAACAGTGCCCGGCGATACTTCCATGTGGCGTGCGATTTCGGCGTTGGTCCATCCGCGGCAGGCGAGCATGGCCATGGTGAACTCCGTGGTCGTTAGATCGTCGGCTACGTCCTCGCCCGAATCGGGGTTGTGGATGCGCCGCCAGCCGTAGCTGAATCGATACGTAATCTCGATGATGCGCGCGAAGTCGTCAGGGTATTGCGTTTTTAGGCACGCCTCGATGAGCCCCTGTAAAAGGCCGTGGTGCTCGCCGATGAGTTCGATAAGGCCGTCGGGGCGCGCAATGTCCCAAGCGGCTCCGAAGTGTGCTTTTGCGGCGTCGATGTCCTTGAGGCTCATGCAGGCCATGGAAGCCGACAGGTGCAGGAACAGCTCCGAGATGGGATAACTTCCCTGTTTCATGATCAGGGCATTTTCCGCCATGCCCAGGCTGCGGCCGTATTCGCCGCGCAGATACAAGGCGTGCGCCATCACGTAGCTGGCAAACAGGCGCAGGCCTTCGGGCAGATGCGCCGCAAGTGGATAAAACTCTTCGGCGGAATACGGGGAAGGCAAGTGCAGTAGGACGCTCGCGGCCGAGGCGAACAGAATATGCGTGGCGTGGACGGCGGGCGATTCCTCGTCAGTTGGCGTATCGAGGATGCCAGCAAGGCACCGGCGGGCGTCGGCGATACGGTTGAGCGACAGACTGGCATATCCGCAGATAAAGCATGCGGAATAGCGCAGTGCGGGGTCGGTGGCGTCAAGATAGGGGCGTGCTGTCTCGGCGGCGAGCGTGGCCTGTCCGCGAAAGTACAGCGCTTCTGCCGTGGCGATGGTGCGTGAATCGGGGTCGGAAATGCCTGCAACCGCAGCGTCAATCTGGCCCGGCACAAAGGCAGTGCACATCAACGGCATGGGAATGCGCGGGTAGCCATCGCAGTCCATCTTCCATCTCCCAACAGCTGGCAACTATAGCGACAATTGTACTCCTGTTGCTCGGGACTGGAATTGTTGGGCATTGCCTACGATTATGTCGAACGCATAAAGGAAGAGTCTATTGGCGATGCTCTCAAGGTGGCTACCGAAGCCAAGCTGACCTCGATATTAGGAAAAATTGCCACCCCTGCAAAAAGCTCTGTCGCAGTGATGGGAAACGCATCTTCTGGGCATTCCGGCGTCTCCAGCTAGCGCTGGACTGCTGCTGTCGCCTGCGCGTTGGCGAGCGGGGCGTGGGGACCGTCCGGCGACCAGCGGTGACGGGCGAGCCCTGCCGCGTGCGTGGGCCTCCATCGGCGTAGACCCATGACCCCTATGGCATCGGAGAAGTCCACCATCGCGTCCAGGACCTTACCGTCCGGCACGCCCAGCCTAGCGGCTCCCTTGAACCCAAGGTTGAAGGGGGGTGTTGTACAGGGCATATGGGGCCGAGTGGAAGTGGATCAAAAGAGCGTTACTTGACGTTTCATGCATAATGCCAACCGCCCCGCGATATCACGTTCGCAGCGCGCAGGGGCCGGAGAATCTTCGCGATGAGAGTTGACGTCTAATACCTTGCATCGTATAGTGTGTATAGCATAGCATATGACGAGAGGAGGTGTGCGGATGGAGGCACAGATGAAGCGCGGCTTCCTGGAGGCCTGCGTGCTCGCGGCCGTCTCCGGCGAGGAGTCCTACGGCTACCAGATTGTGAAGGACGTACCGGCGAGCATGGGGCTCACGGAGTCGACGCTCTACCCGCTGCTCAAGCGCCTGGAGAAGGCCGGATGCATCACGGCGCGCTCCGCCGAGCACAACGGGCGGCTGCGCCGGTACTACCGCATCACGGACGACGGGCGAGCGCGCATCGAGGAGTTCCTGGCCGAGTGGCCGTCCGTACGGGAGATTTACGCATACGTTGAGGAGGCGCACCATGACGCGCGATGAGTTCCTGGGCCGGCTGGGCGAGCTGCTCTCCTGCCTTCCGGCCGAGCAGGTGGAGGAGACCAAGGCTTTCTACGCGGAGGCCATCGCCGACCGCATGGAGGACGGTATGAGCGAGGAGGAGGCCGTGGCCGCCATGGGCACGCCCGGCGAGGTGGCGGAGGCCACGCTCGACGACCTGCCCGCCGTGCCGCGCGCAATCGCGAGGACGCGCCGGCGCAGCACCGCGCTGCTGTGGGTGCTGGCCATCGTGGGCTCCCCGGTGTGGGTGCCGCTGCTCGCCGCCTTCGCCGCCGTGGCCGTCACGGTCTATATCTGCATCTGGGTGCTGGCGCTCTGCGTGTGGATCGTCGCGGCGGCACTCGGGGGCGCGGGCATAGTTGAGCTCCTGCTTGCCGTAAGCGGCGTCACCATCGGTCACTTCCCGTACGCCCTCGCCTCGGCGGGCGTGGGGCTCGGCCTCGTCGGCGTGGCTCTCTTCGTTGGTGCTGGCGCTTGGGCCGCCTCAAAACAAATTGCGCGCCTCTCGGCGCTCTGGGCGAGGAAGGCCGCCTCGCCCTTCTGGAAGAACAGGGGCGAGAAAGGCGGCGCTGCCGCGCACCTCGCAGCGTAGAAAGGAGTGAGTACCATGACCAGCGCGAAGAAGATCTACCTCGCCGTGGCGGGCGGGCTCGTTGCCGCGGGTGTTGTCCTCGCGGGCATTGGCTTTATCGCTTCGGGCTTCGACCCGGCCGTGTTCACAACCCACATCGACACGCGCGACAGCACCATCGTGCTCGGCGGCGTCGAGGTGGACGAACACGAGAGTATCCCGTTCATCAGCCAGCTCGCCAATCTGGGCGAGATCGACACCTCCGGCGTCGCGGATCCCGCCGCGCCCTAGGCGCAGCGAGCCCGGGCGCTCTGCCCGCCAAGCTGCGTAAGCCGGCGAAACCCGAACCTCAACCTCTACGCAACTGGCCCCAAGCCTGCGCCGATTCGCTCTCAGCGCCGCGCGGGGGCCCGTGACGCATGCCCAAAAAGGTACGAGGAGAAAGGAACGCGATGACGACAACCACGCCCTTCCGCCTTCACGGGGTCACGCAGGACCGGAAGCGACTGGGCCGTGCGGTGGGGCTGTGCTTGGATTGGCTACACTGATATGGACAGTTCCGTGAGGGGCGCGAGAGACGGGACTCTGGGGAGATCTTCGAGGAGGAGTGTCTCGACTGGAAACGCGGGTTCAGTGGAGCAGGAACCTAATCTCTGTCTCTTTTGCCTTTTTGATTTGTTGAGAAGCCGGCATTTGGGGGCATTTTGGATAGCGAACAGTTCAAACAAGAAGCTGAGAAAATAGAACAAAGCCTGAGTGCCTTGAGAGTCGCCAAGCGCAATGCAGTGATTCCCTTCATGAACGGCGACTTTACCCAATGGGATCTATATCTGGCATCCTCCTCTGAGTATGCGATGAGACTGATAGACGGATTCATCTCCATGCTCGAGTCGAGGAATCTTGTTTGCGTCGCCCAGCTTCTCCGCGCACAGGTTGGAGTCTGCCTGCGGACATTCGCATTATTCGCCGCCGAAGACCAGGATGACTTTCTCAAGCAGGTGTTTCAAGGTGTGCCTGTGAACAAGCTGAAAGATTTCTCGGGTGAGAAGATGTCCGATGGAAGACTTCAAGACTTACTCGAGAAGTTCGATCCAAAGGTAAAAGATGTATACAAGGTGACGTCTGGATTCGTCCACTTCTCCATTGATATTCTGCCGAGCATGGGTGTGCCTGGGGAGGGCTATGAGGTCGAGTTTAATTTTGGAGCCGAGCCCAACGAGAGAAACAATGCGCCTCTCGTGGAATGCGGCAAGGCGTTCTGCCACTATGTCGACCTGCATCTCCAGATGCTCCATAAGGTGATTGCTTCGGATGAATGGTATGCCGATCGATTCCGTATCGATTCCGATGGTCTTGCAGACGAGGCCTCGAAAAGCGAGAAGGTGTAGGTCGAACGCATTGACGCTGCCTTGACAGCATCCCGATATGATAACGAATGGGAGGTTCCCTGCGAAATGTGCGCCTCTGTATATTCTCGCTAGGACGCCCTCGACCGATAAGGCATCGTTGAGTTCAATTTGAGTTCAGCTCGGGTGCCTGAAAATCGCCCAACTCTGATAAAAGGGGAGACGACGGTACACCACGTAGACGAGAGGCTATGGAAGTGCACGATTTGATTATATTGGCGCGCTAAACCGCCCCGCTGCCCAACTTGAACTCCGCTCACGCGTGTATGGGGCTGCGAGAGGTAACGGCCTGCGGCCTCCTTTGTGTGCTCGATGATATCTTCGAGCATGCCGAGCATGGCGGAGACATTCGCTGCAATCCAGCCGTGTTCAAGCGCCGTTTCGGATAGGAGCGAGAGGGGGGGCTGTCTTGCCCGTTTCCCTTGCATCCGTAAAGATGGTTGACAGTTTGGGGCCTCCCGTGTCTTTAGCTTTTACCGCGCTAGATGCCTCATGGAAACTGTTGGACTTTAATCAGACAGACCCAGCATGTCGTTTTCCTCCATGAGGACATCGGCTAAAACCGCAACACCTATGCTTGTTTAAGCAAACCTCCTGATAGTCGTGGAGCTGCTGTAGCCCGACATGCAGGAGATCGCTCGGCTTAAACACCGGATGCCGCATCCGCGAAACGAGTTGCGGTGCACCCTGTTCCAAAAGGCTGCCAAGTACCATGGCGTGAGCGTTGGGGTAGCCATCATTCAGCGTGGATACATCCGGATGCGCATAGATCCAGACGATTCCAACGTTCTCGTATTTCCCGTGCAGGTAATCGAAGAGGGCAAGCGACACCATACAGTTGCCGCCGACGGTCACGACTCTGTCGGGGTTTTCTGCCGTAAGCTTCCTCTGCGCATCCTGAATCCCCGCCAGGACTTCGTCCTCGGCATAGATGCGAACTGTCTCCCATTTCTCATGTCCAAGTTTTGGGACGCGTTTCACAATGTCGAGTGGGATTCCTGGACAGTCGGATCACGTGGTGGCCCCCTTTGAGAGGGTCACGAGCATCACGGTCCCGTTCTCGGAACTTGTTTCGACCTCTACCGTGCCACCGTGAAGCGCTGCAATCTCCCAAACGAGCGCTAGTCCGAGTCCTGCGCCGCCATATGCCCTGCTGCGGGATGTGTCTAGACGAAAGAACGGCTGGAAGATGCTCTCACGGTACTGCTTGGGTATTCCCGGGCCCTGGTCCTCGACTCGCAGGAACACATGGCTGTCGTTGTCGCAGATGGAGACGTTGACAGTCGAGCCGGTGCGGCTGTAACGGATGGCATTTTCGACCAGGTTAAACACCAGCCGATAGAGGAGCGTGTCGCTCCCGATTACTAAAGCGTCTCCAGCACAATTGAGGGCTATGCCCTTATTTTCGGCAAGTGGCGCAAGGTCGGTGAGGGCCTCTTCGGATAAAGGACCAAGTTCCACATCGTCCTCGCAAGGGACGCTGCGGAGCTCACTCATCTCGAGCAATACCTTGGCCATTCGAGACATGCGCTCGGTTTGTTCTTGTAGCAGGCCGAGCAGCTCGGCTGTTTCGGGTTGCAAACCGGAGTGCTCGGAGATGAATAGTTCAATCTGTGCTTGCATAAGGGCGAGCGGGGTGCGCAGCTCGTGTGCGGCGTTGCCGGTAAACTGACGCTGTGCAGAGAACCCTTCGCCAAGACGGGCGATCATGTCGTTGAAAGAGGCGCTGCATCGTTGTAGCTCGGTGGGCACATCTTCACTGAGTCTGATTTCGCTTAGGTTGTCAGGCTGCACGCGCTCAACCTGGGCTGCAAAAGCCCGTAGCGGTTTGAGTGCACGGCCGCTCACAAAGTATGCCAGCACGCCGCCAAGGAGTGTGACTCCAGCCGTGATGTACCAAGCTGTCGTGCCAAAAGATTCCTGTGCGTCGTTTACGACGATCGTGACCTTGTCATCGGGGGTCGCTTTCGTTGGGTCGAACACCTGGGGCGAATCCGCGCCGGCAGCGTTAAAGGCCGAGATGTCACTGCCGATGGCATCCATATAGCGCATGCCCGTATAGCCGACCAGGCAGTTCGTCAGCACGCACGCCGCACACGTCAGCAGCGCCGTCATGATCGTTATGCGCCATTGCAGCGAAAGCCTTTTCATTCGCTATCCTCCATAACGTAGCCCTCTCCAATCCGATTGCGAATCGGGTCGTATCCCAAAGCGCTGCGCAACTTTTTTCGGAGCGACGAGATGTGAACGCGGGTTGCGTTGCTAAAGCTGTTCACGCTGCTATCCCAAACGTGCTCGATAAGCTCCTCTTGACTTATCGGACGCCCCTGATTAAGCATCAGGTATTCCAAGATTCCCGTTTCCTTGCGCGTAAGAGATAAAGCCTCGCTGTCCACAGAAGCGATGCGCGCCTTGGTGTCAAAGCGGAGCTTTCCGCAGGTTAAAACTATGCCGCTTTGTGTAAAGCGTCTGAGGGTAAGGCTGCGAATCCTTGCCGCAAGCTCGTCCAGATGAAACGGCTTGGTGAGGTAATCGTTGGCGCCGGCATCGAGTCCGGCGACTTTATCGGATACTCCGCCACGTGCGGACAGAATCAGTACCTTGGTCTCGCAGTCAGTTTTCCTAAGTTCCCTGAGTACGGTCATGCCGTCGATACGGGGAAGGTTGAGGTCGAGTACCACGAGGTCGAAGGCCTCAACGTCCAGTAGGTCGAGCGCCTCCTGTCCGTCGTGACAGCAGTCGACGCTGTACGCCAAGTTTCGCAAGCTGCGCGCGATTGCGTCACACAGCGCCTGCTCGTCCTCGACGATCAAAATACGCATAACAGTCTCCTTGCACATTTCAAATCGCGCTTAACACGGATTTTATAGCCGATATGGTCCAATGGTCGCGTAACGAAAGGAGTGGTCAGGTTGTTCAAAGCGGTAAAACCCGTGGTACAGGTCGCTTTGTTGATCGTCGGAATTGCCATGGTGTGCTTTGGCGTTATGCGTGGCGAGGCGGATGCCGTGCTGGCCAAGGCGATTAGGCTGTGCTTGGAGTGTATCGGAATTGGATAAAAGAGAAAACACTGCGTCGCATGTTTTGGCCCGATTTCGCGGATTCATTCAGGCGGCGGCAACACTTATTACCAACATTCACCTGCCAAACTTTGCCAAAGGCGGCATCTATCAGGGCGCGGGAAAAACGGTCTGCGTACCTGGACTTAATTGCTATTCGTGTCCCGCGGCATCGGGTGCGTGCCCCATTGGGTCGTTCCAGTCGGTGGTAGGTTCATCTAAGTTCAACTTCTCCTACTACGTTACCGGTACGCTCATTTTGCTCGGCGTGCTGCTGGGACGCTTTGTATGCGGCTTTCTGTGCCCGTTTGGCTGGCTTCAGGAGCTGCTTCATAAGATTCCCGGCAAAAAGTTCTCCACGAAAAAGCTCAAGCCGCTCACGTACATCAAGTACGTCGTGCTGTTGTTTGCCGTGGTGCTGCTGCCCGTCTTGGTGGTTAACGACGTGGGCATGGGCGACCCGTTCTTTTGTAAGTACATCTGTCCGCAGGGTGTGCTCGAGGGCGCCATTCCTCTGGCCATTGCCAATGCCGGCATTCGATCTGCGTTGGGACAGCTCTTTACTTGGAAACTTGCCGTTCTCATTGCCGTGGTAGTGCTGAGCGTTTTGTTCTACCGCCCCTTCTGCAAATGGATTTGTCCACTCGGCGCATTCTATGCGCTCATGAATAGGGTGTCCCTACTGGGGATTCGGGTTGACGCATGCAAATGTGTCTCGTGCGGCAAGTGCTCAAAGGTTTGTCAGATGGACGTTGATGTGGTCCGCGCGCCCAATCATGCCGAATGTATCCGGTGCGGAAAGTGCATCGGGGTCTGTCCCGTCGACGCCATCAGCTATCGCTATGGCCTGGATGTGTCGGCGGAAAAGCTCCCCTTGACCGCCGATAAAAAGTAAACAAGCTTCGACAAAACGGAGGAATGACCATGAAGCTTTCTAAGATTGCGGCCCTGTTTATGGTGCCAGTATTGGCCTTGTGCCTTGTGGCGTGTTCGGCGCCCAGTGGCAATGCGAGCGAATCTGCGAGCTCCGATCCTAAGATCGCAGAACTCACTGCGCAGAAGCCGGCCAATGCCGACGAGGCCGCCGAGCTGTATGCGAAGCTCATGCAGAAGGAGAACGAGATCTTTTCGAGTGATAACGCGCTGTGGGAAAAGGTATTCAATGCGGCAAATAAAGACTCGGCAATGATTGAGGACGGCAGCAATTACGGCGATTTCCTGCTCAAGACCATCGACGGCGCCAAGGATGAGTTCACGGCGGATGAGCTCAAGACGCTCAAGGCCGGTGCACAGCAGATCAAGGAGATCGAGGACAAGCTCGAGAGCCTGGAGAAGGAGTTCCCCGGCTGTGGAAGCACGCCGAGCTCAGGCGAGAGCGTCGACGCTTCGACCGCTGGCATGACGGCTGGTGCCAATGCTTCGAGCGAGGCGACGAAGTTCCCCAGCTTTACGGGCAAGGACCTGGATGGCAACGACGTGAACAGCGACGAGCTGTTCTCTAAGAACAAGGTCACCGTCATGAACTTCTGGTTCACTACTTGCAAGCCGTGCGTGGGCGAGCTGGGCGATCTTGAGAAGCTGAATCAGGAGCTTGCCGAGAAGGGCGGCCAGGTCGTGGGCGTCAATTCCTTTACGCTCGATGGCAACAAGGGCGAGATCGCAGATGCCAAGGACGTGCTGAGCAAGAAGGGCGTGACATATAAGAACATCTGGTTCAAGTCGGATAGCGAGGCCGGTAAGTTTACGTCAAATTTGTTCTCGTTCCCGACAACGTATGTCATCGATCAGAATGGCAACATCGTAGGGGATCCAATCGTGGGAGCCATCAGCTCCGCTGAGCAGCGCGCAGCGCTCGACAAGCTTATCGACCAGGCGATTGCGAATAGCGAGCAGTAGAAAACGCGTAAAGCATGGCGAGGATCGCGCGCCGCTGTGCGGAGTAGTCCGCTGCCTTTCAAGATAATCTCCACCATACAGAGGTCCCGCTCGGGACCTCTTCTTTTGGGCGTCGTCCCGTTCGTTTTTTGGCGTGCTTCGTTACATTCCTCACTGGCTCCGGCAAAAAATGGGGATAGAGTAGGACAAACGCGTCGAATACGAACGGCGGGGGAGAGCGGGCAAGTGCGTCCGCGTGGGAGAGGTTGCCGTCCATGTTGGAGCTCAAAGGTATTTGCAAAAGGTACGTCACACAGTCGTTTACGCAGGTGGCGCTCGATAACGTGAGCCTGGCTTTTCGCGATAACGAGTTCGTGGCCATTCTGGGTCCCTCGGGCTCGGGCAAAACCACAATGCTCAACGTAATCGGTGGACTCGATCATTTCGATTCCGGCGACCTGCTCATCGACGGCATCTCGACCAAGGACTTTCACGATCGCGATTGGGATGCCTACCGCAACAACCGCATCGGCTTTGTGTTCCAAAGCTATAACCTCATTCCGCATCAGACCATTTTGGAAAACGTGGAGCTGGCGCTCACGCTCACGGGTGTGGGGCATGCCGAGCGCCGCCAGCGTGCGCGCGAGGCGCTCGAGGCGGTTGGCCTGGGCGAGCACGTTAACAAGCGCCCGAGCCAGCTTTCGGGTGGACAGATGCAGCGCGTGGCGATTGCCCGTGCCCTGATCAACGACCCCGAGATCGTGCTGGCAGACGAGCCGACCGGTGCCTTGGATTCCACAACGTCCGTGCAGGTCATGGATCTGCTCAAGGACGTGGCACGCGACCGCCTGGTTATCATGGTCACGCACAATCCCGAGCTGGCGTACCAGTACGCTACGCGCATCGTCAACCTGGCGGACGGCAAGATCACCGACGATTCCGACCCTTTTGATGTTGCCAAGGCCACGCGCCGTGAGGCCAAGCCTACGCGCAAAACCTCGATGAGCTTTGTGACGGCGTTGGGGCTTTCTGCCCGAAACCTTATGACCAAAAAGGGCCGTACGGCCATGACGGCCTTTGCAGGTTCGATTGGAATTATCGGTATTGCGGCAATCCTGGCGCTCTCCAATGGCGTGAACAATTACATCAAAAAGGTCGAGGAGGATACGCTCTCGAGTTACCCGCTTACGATCTCCAAGCAGGATTACGACCTGTCGTCCATGATGGGCGGGCAGGGGGCCGCGGATGACGATATGTCCAAGAGCGAGGACTCGTCCGACGACAGTGCCGGCGGCAAGGCTCAGGGAACCGATAAGATTCCCGTGGTCACGGCTGTAAAGGATATGTTTGCAAGCGTTAAGTCCAACGATATGACGAGCTTTAAGGCATGGCTTGACGACGGCGGCGATGGTATCGACAAAGAGGTCAACGCCATTCAGTACGGCTACGGTATATCGCCGGTTGTCTATCGTGCCGGCAAGGGCGATGAGAAGCCTGTCCGGCTGGTGCCCAACGCCATGACCGAGGCCATGAGCGGAGGCGCGAGCTCGGCGGCTACGGTGAGCATGGAATCCATGGGAACCTCGGTCTTTAACGAGATGATTGACGACCAGAGTCTGCTCGACAGCCAGTACGATGTTGTCGCCGGTCATTGGCCCACGTCTGCCAACGAAGCCGTAATGGTGCTTTCGAGCCGCGGCACGGTGGGCGATTACACGCTCTACAGCATCGGTGCGCTGGATATCGATGAGCTCAACGATCTGGTTAACAGCGCCATGGCGGCTGACGGTGGGGTCGAAGCGCCCGAGACCGGCGCCGACTTTACCTACGACGATGCGCTGTCTACCACGTTTAAGGTGTTGTCGCCGGCCGATGCCTATCGCAAAAACGAAGAGACTGGCATGTGGACTGACATGTCTGGCGACGCCGACTTTATGGCAGCCAAGGTTGCCGACGGTATCGACGTGCACATTGTGGGCGTGGTGCGACCTAACGAGACAGCCAATGCGAGCGCGTTGTCCCCGGGCATTGCCTACACGCATGCGCTGACTCGCCAGCTTATGGAGCGCGCCGCCGATTCGCAGATTGTGCAGGAGCAGCTCGCCCACCCCGAGACGGATGTCTTTACGGGCAAGTCTTTCGATGAACTGCAGGGCGAGGCCAAACAAGGAGTTGATCTAGGCAGCATGTTCAGTGTGGACGAGGCAGCGCTGAAGAGCGCGTTCTCGTTCGATGCGTCTGCGCTCTCGGGTGTTGCCGGCGGTATGGACCTTTCTGGTATCGACTTATCCGGGCTGGACATTGACCTTTCGGGCGTTGGGAAGGACATCGATTTCAGCGACATTATGGCCAAAGCGCCGGCACCAGATTTCTCGGGCATCTTTGACGGCCTGGAACTCACACCCGAGCAAATGCAGCAGGTGGGAACGCTTGCCAACCAGCTGTTTGAGGGATTTTTGCAGTCGGAGCAGTTTAAGGCGTTGTCGCCCGAGGATCTTAAGGACGCGTCGAAGCTCGCCGCCGCGTTCTCGACGTATCTTGAGAGTGATACCGCGGCCCAGCAAATCCTAGCCCAGCTCAAAGCGCTCGGCGGCGATGCCCTGGTCGAGCGCCTGCAGCAGGCGATGACCGACTATGTGCAAAAGCAACTGGCTCCGTATCTGCAGCAGGCTATGGATCAGGTGACCAAGACAATCAGCGACCAGATTGCGACGACGGTATCGTCCCAGCTCAAGGCGGGTGCAGCAGGACTTATGGGCCAGATGGCCACGCAGATGTCGTCGAGCTTTGCCAACCTAGCGAGCGCCATGCAGGTGGATGCGAGTGCCTTTGCTCGTGCTATCCATTTCAACATGGACGCCGAGGACCTGAGCTCGCTCATGATGAGCTATGCGAAGGCGTCGAAGCTCACCTACGACAACAATCTGACCACGTTGGGCTATGCGGATGAGGCCGACCCCATCTCGGTTAAGATTTTCCCGCGTGACTTTGAGGCCAAGGAACGCGTACTCGACCATATCGATGCGTACAACAAACAGGTCAAAGCCGCCGGCCACGACGAGCAGGCAATCTCGTACACCGACTACATGGGCATCATCATGGGCTCGGTGACCGATATCGTGAATACCATCAGCTTGGTGCTCATCGCGTTCGTGAGCATCAGCCTGGTCGTGAGCTCCATCATGATCGGCATCATCACCTACATCAGCGTACTGGAGCGCAAGAAGGAGATCGGCATCCTGCGCGCAATCGGTGCGTCGAAGCGCAACGTGGCAAACGTGTTCAACGCCGAGACCTTTATCGAGGGCCTCATTGCCGGCATCTTTGCCATTGTCGTTGTGGTGCTCGTGAGCTTCCCGGTTAATGCCTGGGCGCTTGCTGCCAAACAGGTCCCCAATTTGATGAGCCTGCCCGTGCAGGATGCGCTGGTGCTCATCGCGATTTCGGTGCTGCTGACGGTTGTCGCTGGCCTGCTGCCAGCCCGCAGCGCATCCAAAAAGGACCCCGTGGAAGCCCTGCGCTCCGAATAATGTGACAAAGGGACAGTCCCTTTGTCACATTGAGTGGCTTGTAAATCGAGGTCTAATACTTTTCCCGAGAAGTGAACGAGTGAAAACGGACCCCCGAAGTATCGGCACTTTCGAGATGCAATTTCTTGCGGTTTTGCCAGCCAAATCCTGCGGGTTTGTCGTCTAAAAATGTCGATGGTTCGGGGGTCCAAAAACGGTCGTTCACTTCTTGGAAAAGTATTAGACCTCGATTTTGCAAGGGCCCAATTACCGTTCGGCACGTTAAGAACTCCCTTTCCCCGCTTAATGCTTGACGGAGAGTCCCCTGGTTTATATACCTATCGGTAGGCATATAGGATGTAATGCCGATAGAAATGGAGTGACCATGGCTCTCACCGCACCAGCCGAAAAAGACCGTCCTCGCGAGAGCAGCGTATTTGCTTGGATTGTCGTTATTGCGCTCGGCTTAATGTCCGCCGGAACGACTGGCACATATAGCATTATTGCCGGCTCATTCGTTGCTCCAGTATGTGAAGACCTGGGCTTTGAGTACACCTCTTTCTCTTTCTATTTCACTGCGATTCTTCTTGGCCTTGCACTTGGACTTCCACTTTTGAGTCGTTTCATTCCAAAAGTAATAGGCAAACCGTGGCATATTTGCGTTGAACTTGTCCTTATTGCCGCCGGCGCCGCAATGGCGTTCTACACCGAAGTCTGGATGTTCATCGTCTCCGCTGCGGTGATCGGCATCTGCTTTTCGTTCACAACGGGCGTCTGCATGTCCGATGTTATTGACCAATGGTTCAGTAAATCGTCCGGTCTTGCCATCGGCCTTGCTTGGGGCGTTAATTCTCTCTGTACGCTGTTGTTGAGCCCTGTCATTACGCTGGTCATCGAGCAACAAGGCTGGCGTACGGGATACATCGTACTTGCGGCCGTTTCTGCAGCTATGATTTTACCTGCGAGTGCATTTATCATTCGCCTTAAACCCTCTGATCGCAACATGCTTCCGTACGGAGAGACCACCTCTGAAACCCATGAGAGCCACAGCGTCGATGAGCGGGAAGATACCCTCTCGGGCATGGCACTCCGTGATGCCACGAAAACGCCGTCTTTTATTCTCTGTGTCCTCCTGCTTTGCGTGGCGCAGCTCACCTGCTGCATGAACCAGTTGTTTCCAACCTATGCAAGCGAGGTCGGTTTCAATCCCATCGTAGGAAGCTTAATGGTCTCGGCAGCTTCGTTCTCCGACATCTTCCTAAATCCCTTCGTAGGCAAAACATGTGACAAACTCGGCGCTATTAAAGCAACGGTCGCGTGGACAGGTGTCAGCATTTTTTCATTCCTACTTCTCATCATTGGCGGAAGCAATGAGACCGTTTCCATCATTGCAGCTGGCGTAAACGATGTCATGTTCGCCATTGTTGGAACCGCAATGCCGATGCTTCTCCTCTCGCTCTTTGGATCACGCGATTTTGGAAGGATCTATTCAATCGTTTGCTCAGCGGGCTATGTCGTCGGTGCTTTTGGAATGCCGGTCATGATGAAGGTTTACGGCATGGCAGGGTCATTCCAGGGAGTATTTATCTTCTGCATTGCCTGCAACCTTATGATTGCTGCGTTTGCTATCGTTTCCGGCTTTCTCAGTAAGGCTGCTGAAAAGTAATAAGCGCCGATTGCATCGGCATAGATTGCCATGCAACAGGGGTCGACTCCAAGCCAGACTGGAGTCAACCCCTGTTTTCGTTTTAAAGGTTGCCCGCAGGCACCATGGGTGCCAACATGCGCTTCAGCTTGGCTGGCCTATTTGAACATAAGCTCGACTATTCCCGCCCAAACCGCTTTTTCATCAATATCCTCACCTTGAGCGACCGTATTGCTCGCTCCCTCCAGAACGGTATAAAGAATTTGTACGTAGAGCATCACGTCGGCACTATCGGAAAACGCGCCAATCTCTGCACCATGAAGAAGGATGTCTTTAAGCGCATCCATGGTTCGTTTGGTCGCCGTCGCTTGACGTTCCTGAACTGCAGGAATTCGATTTGCTTGAACGCTAACCTCGGCCAGCACGCGCCGGCGCTTTTCATCGCTTCGATAACCACCTATAACTGAATTGCCGAGCTCGATAAGCGCGGCCTTGAACCCGTCCCTATCGACTATTAGCGAGTAGTCGCGCTGATAGTCGATGGTCGGAAACATGCTGTCCAAGAGCGTAGTGAAAATCTCCTCTTTAGAGGGAAAGTAGTAGTACACCGACGGCTTGGATATACCGACAAAGTCGCAAATCTTTCCGATAGACGCTTTGTCATAACCGACTTCTGCCACAAGATCGTACATTGCGTCCAATATTTTTTTTCTTGTGCTCACGCTGCATTTCTCCATTGCAAATCATTTCCGCACTACCAACATTATTAAGGATGGCAACGGAACATCAATTCGTGTCCAAACATGACCACTATATACGGTGAACGGTATGTATCAGTAGGCGAGCGGAAATTATTCAAAACTATCTACCGAACGGTAGGTATAGTAGTACTATAGCAGGTGAAACCCCGCTATTGTCGCGGCCGGACAGCATCGCGGGAAACCCGACGGAAGGACCAACCATGTACGAGAACTATCGTATGCCGGGCGAGTTCGAGAAGCGCTCCAACGTCTATGTGACATGGCTTCCCGATTACATCCGTGCAGAGGGTTACGATAACCGCCAGCCCTGCGTTGACGTGATCAAGGCTCTGCTCGAGTATGGCGACGTTACGGTCAACCTCAATTGCGGCACCCCCGGCTCCTATGAGGAGGCTTGCTCGCGCCTGAAGGAGGAGGGGGTTGATCTCGATCGCATCGAGATCACGCAGTTCGAAGACTCCAACTTCTATGTCCGCGACAACGGTCCCAGCATCATGGTCGACGACAAGGGCCATTCTTATATGGTCAACCCTGCTTGGACTTATTACGGCGTGTGGGACAAGAACTCCCCGGAGTGCCAGTCCGCACGTAAGGCAGCCGTTCACATGGCGGTTGCGCTCGGTTGCTTCGATATCGTCAATTCCGAAATGGTTTCGGAGGGCGGCGACCGCGAGTTTGACGGTCACGGCACTCTGATCGCCATCGAGGACACGGAATGCCGCAAGCGTAACCCCGAGTTCACGAAAGAGGAAGTTGAGGCCGAGTATAAGCGCATCTACAACCTCAACAAGGTTATCTGGCTTCCGCAGCCTATGCTCGAGGACGACGACTATCGACTGGGCATCCTCGACGAGAAGGAAGACGGAACTCCCGTCTTTGGCATGAGCTTTGCGGCTCACATTGATGAGATGTGTCGCTTTATCACTCCGAACAAGATTCTTCTTGCCGAGGTGTCCGATGAAGAGGCAGCTTCGAGCAAGGCTGGCGCAGAGTCTCGTCGCCGCATTGAGGCGGCCTACGAGATCCTGAGCAACGAAACGGACTGGGAGGGCAAGCCCTTCGAGATCGTTCGTATGCCCACCGCCGAGCCGATTGAAGTCGTTATCGCCCCTGGCGATGAGGATTACGAGCTCTATAAGGGCTTCATCGACGAAATGGGCGGCAAGTTTATGGATGGCACTCCCTGGCCCGAGGGTCCCGTTCACTTCTACGCAGCAGCGAGCTACTGCAACTTCCTCATCTGCAATGGCGTCGTTCTTGGTCAGCGTTATTACCACGAGGGCATGAACGAAGTCGTGAAGGAGAAGGACGAGCAGGCCAAAGCCGTTCTTGAGAGCTGCTTCCCCGATCGCAAAGTCATCATGATTGACTCTCTCGCGCTTAACCTGTCCGGCGGCGGCGTGCACTGCTGGACCAAGGACGTGGCAGCCAGCTGCTAGCGAGCCTTTGAGCCTGCACTGTCTGATTTAGGCGCCACACTTACTGCTCCCCGAGGGATATCCGTGTTTCCCTCGGGGACACATTCGACATTCATCTATTACTAAATGGAAAGGAAATAGGCATGAACAACAGCCTCCGCGGTCGCGACTACATCAACATCCATGATCTCTCCTCCGAGGATTTCCGCTATCTCATTGATCTTGCCTGGAACCTTAAGGCTCAGAAGAAGTCTGGTGTCGACCAGCGCTACTTCCCCGGTAAAAACGTCCTCGCCAACTTTGAGTGGGGTTCGACCCGTACTCGTTGCGCATTCGAGACCTCCTGCAATGATTTGGGCATGGGCTTCACTTATCTGACCAACTCCCACATGGGTGACTGCGAGACCGTCAAGGATGCCATGCGCGTCTTTAACGGCATGTACGATCTCATCGTCTACCGCGCACAGAAGGACGAGCAGTTCCTCTATGACGTCGCCGACCTGGTTGACATCCCGGTCATCAATGCCCTTACTCTCGGCGATCACCCGACTCAGATGCTCGCTGACGCTCTTACGATGGAAGAGCAATGGGGCGGTCTGCGTACGAGCCGCGGCAAGAAGATGGCTTTCGTTGGCAACTGCGCCGGCGCCCCGGTGTGGTATGGCCGTCTGTGCGCTATGCTCGACATGGACTTCCTTGCCATCGGCCCCGACGACCTCCGTCATCAGATGTGCAAGGAAATGATCGAAGAGGTGGAGGCCTGCTACGCCAAGTACGCTCCCAATAGGACCTTTACCATCACCTCTGACCTCGATGCCCTGGATGGCGTTGACGTTATCGTTACCGAGGAGTGGCGCTACATCAACCCCGAGTGCGGCGAAGAGGTTCTGGATCCCGACGACTACAACTCCTGGCTGGGCGATGCCGAGTCTTTGTACCCCTATCGCGTCACCAGCGAGCTGTGCAAGCGCACCAACAATCCCGACATCTTCTGCATGCATGAGCTTCCCTCTGTCCATAACGCAGATCACCGTGTTGGCAAAATGCTCCTCGACCAGTGCAAGAACGACCTTCATCGCGAGATCATCACCGAGGGCTTCGAGATTGCCGACGAGTGCTTTGAGGCCAACGCTTCGGTCATCTTCCGTGAGGCAGAGAACCGTCAGCACACCATCAAGGCCGTTATGTGTGCCCTTCTGGGTCTCTAGGAGCTGTATCAATGGAAAATGCAAAGTTAAAGAGCAGCAAGGTCTACGCATGGGTTCTCGTAATCGCGCTTGGCCTCATGTCTGCTGGTACGACCGGATCCTATAGCGTAATCGCCGGCTCCTTCGTCGCGCCCGTGTGCGAGGAGTTCGGGTTTGACTATTCAATCTTCTCGTATTACTTCACCGCGACGCTCATCGGTCTTGCGGCGGCGCTTCCGTTTGTCGGAAAACTTATCCCCAAGGTTGTTGGCAAGGTTTGGCTCCCCGTCGTCGAGCTTATTCTGCTCGCCGCCGGCGCAGGCATGGCCTTCTACACCGAAGTTTGGATGTTCATCGCCGCTGGCGCCCTGATTGGCATTTGCTTCGCCTTCACCACCGGCGTCGCCATGTCCGACGTTATTGACCAGTGGTTCAAAAAATCTGGTGGCCTGGCAATTGGTCTCGCCTGGGCAGTGAACTCGATTTACATGCTCATCATGAGCCCCGTCATCACCTCTGTCATCGAGGCCGCTGGCTGGAGGACTGGTTATCTGGTGCTCGCTGGCGTCTCCGCCGTGCTCATTCTCCCCGCTTCCGTCCTGATTATCCGCTATAAGCCTCAGGACAAGGGCATGCTGCCCTATGGCTACGTCGAGGGCGAGCCGGACGCCGAGACCGAGGAGACGACCGAGGATAGCACGCGTGGCGTTAGCTATGCGCGCGCCATTAAGTCGCCTGCCTTCTTCTTCTGCATCGGCTTCCTCTGCCTCGTTCAGCTCACTTGCTGCATGAACCAGCTCTTCCCGACGTATGCTTCCGAGGTTGGTTTTAGCCCCATGGTGGGCGGCTTCATGGTATCCGCTGCATCGCTCTTCGATCTGTTCCTCAATCCGATCGTCGGCACCACTTGCGATAAGTTTGGCAGCACGAAGGCTATTCTGGGCTGGCTCGCTGTCTCCATCCTCTCCTTTGTCATGCTCATGATGAGCAGCGGCAACTCGACGCTCAGCATCCTCGCAGCAGGCGTGAACGACGTAATGTACGTCATCGCTGGCACTGCCCTGACCGTTTTGGTTATGGACGTCTTTGGCTCCCGCGATTTCGGTCGCATCTTCGCGCTGATCTGCTCCGTGGGCTATATCGTCGGCGCCTTTGGCATGCCCGTTATGATGAAGGTCTATGAGCTTGTCGGCTCCTTCCAGGGCGTCTTCATCTTCTGCATCGCATGCAACGTTATTATCGGCCTGTTCTTGCTGCTGGCAAAAAAGACTGGTAAGAACCTCTCCTGGGACGAATAGTTCGATTCGTCTTAGACATACGCTGTAGGGCTTAACCTACAGCCGCTTTGGGGCATCGACTAACATCGGTGCCCTTTTTCATCGAATGTGACAAAGGGGCAGCCACTTTGTCACATTGAGTGGCATGTAAATCGGGGTCTAATACTTTTCCGAGAAGTGAACGAGTCAAAATGGACCCCCGAAGCGTCGACACTTTTGAGATGCAATTTCCTGCGGTTTTGCCAGTCAAATCCTGCGGTTTTGACGTCTAAAAATGTCGATGCTTCGGGGGTCCAAATACAGCCGTTCACTTCTCGGAAAAGTATTAGACCTCGAGATATAGATGATGTTTGCGAGCGGCAATTAGAGCGTAAGCTTTTAGTTCTTCTTTGCAGAGAGCATGAGTCTAATTTCCGGATGGGTGTATTCGTCGAACTCTTCCTTGGGCTCGGTGTCAAAGGTGTAGTACGACTTGATAGATTCGTCCTCCGTCTTGATGCTGATTTCTTCATATAGGGATCCGGCTAAAAATGCCTGTTTAAATTCATCCGACAGGCTGCATGGCGTGAGGAGGCCCGGTGTGGCAACGGAAATGTCCAACCCGTTGAGCGGGGCGCAGAGCGTCGCGATATCCTGCTCGGCGCGGGCGAGGTTGTCTGCAAGGCTTTCCTCGGGGTCGATCTGACTGGTGTAATCGACGTCCGTGAGCATGCTGTCTGCATCAAAAGAAAGGTAGACATAGGCTGCTTGAGCGCCGAGGTCATTATCGCGTAGATAGCCGATTATGCGGTAGCCGTAGTCGTGATATGACACGTATGGGTCGTCTGCTGCGACGCGTTCGCACACGGGCTCCAAGGCATCTTGCGCGATGGCGAGCTGCTCGGCGGCTGCAGCCTTTCTTGCCTGAAGCTCGTTATTTCCCTGGATAAACTGCGGGATGTAGACGCCAAGCAGCACAATGACGGGCACCACTGCGAGAGCTATGACCTGCTTCTTGACGCTTGGAATCGTCACGCCGTATGCGTTTGCCATGGCCTCGGCATTGCTCGAGGTTTCGGCTAGCACGTCTGCCGCCGTGGCGACTGCCCCTACGGCGCCGGCGACCTCGGCGGCACCGCCCAGGTCGCGCGCGAGATCGTTATCGCTGTTCTTGAGCATGCGGCCGGCAGCTTGCGCGGAAAGCACGCCGGCGACCTCCGCGGAACGGTCCTTGTTAGTCTGGGCTACCGCAAGCCTGCTCTGCAGCTCCTTCCACTGTTTGCCCTGCATTCCAAAGCGCGGCGCAAGAGCGCAATAGCAAAAGATGGCGAGTTCGATTGCGGTGAGTGCGATGGCGGTACATATGCCCGCGGGTTGGAATTCCTTTTGGTGGAACGCGATATCGTTGATCATTTGGAGCGGCAACATCAACAGGCATGCCACGAACGACATGACGAGTGCGGTCGCTGCGATCTTGGGGTATGTGCAGTACCGCTGGATGCGTTTCTTTTCTTGTTCGGTGAGCTGCTGCATGGGGCCTCGACTCTCATCGTTTTTGGGCGATGCGCACATGCTCTTGAGTATAGATGAGTGGAGGGTGTCTGTTGTTCAGACATAGCGGTCAACAGCGTGCTGTTGGCGGTCGTCGTGATCATGAACGTCGTTTTTGGAGCATGGAGCCGCTGTCATGGGGCGAATGACGCGCAAGGGGGCTGTCGCGGGACAGCCTCTCGCTGTTTGTGAGCGCCAGCAAATCGAAGGTGAATGGTTTCCCGAGAAGTGAACGACCTATTCTGGACCTCTGAAGCATTCGCACTTTTGGATGCAAAAACCGCAGGATTTGAGTGATAAAACCGCAGGAATTGGTCTTCCAAAAGTGTCGATGCTTCGGGGGTCCGATTTTACTCGTTCACTTCGCGGAAAAGCATTCACCTTCGTTGCGTGAGGCGACGGATGGAAGGGTGATTATCGTCAAGTAGCTACCTCTGCCTTGTGAATCATCTGAAGCACAAGGCATAATGCATGTGACAAGGGGGCAGTCCCTTTACCGCATTGATCTGAGAGTAGATGTTGATGATTCTATCGTTGGCCCCTATGGAGGGGATTACTGGGCATGTGTTCCGCCGCGTGCATGCGGAGTGCTTTGGTGCGCTCGACTGCTACTATACGCCGTTTTTGCCGCCGCCGCGGGTGGGAAACCGCTTTGGCGGCAAGGCGTTTAAGGAGATCGATCCTGCCAATAACCAGGGGCTCAACGTAGTGCCTCAGCTGATGTCTAAGAACGCGGACGAGTTTGTATGGGCGGCACAGGTGCTCGCCGACATGGGCTACCGCGAGGTCAATCTCAACCTTGGCTGCCCCTCGGGTACGGTTGTTGCCAAGGGTAAAGGATCGGGCTTTCTGCGCAACCTCGACGAGCTCGAGGTGTTCTTGAGCGATGTGTGCGAGCGGTCACCGTTGCCGGTATCGGTCAAGACCAGGCTGGGGCTTGAGAGCGACGACGAATACGAGCGTGTGCTCGATCTGTATTGCCGCATGCCGTTGGCAGAGCTGATCGTGCACCCGCGCGTGCAAAAGGACCGCTATACGGGATCGCCGCGCAAGGAGTTTTACGGCGAGACGCTGGAACGCGCGCCGTTCCCCGTGGCCTATAACGGTGACATTTTCGATCTTGAGGATATGGACGCGCTGGTGGAGGCCTATCCCGGCACGCGCCATGTAATGCTGGGGCGTGGCTTGCTTGCGAATCCCGCGCTCGCTCGCATGGTCAAGGGTGGCCCTGCTGCAACGGCTGCTGAGCTGCAGCGCTTCCACGACACGCTGTTTGCGGCCTATGCAGAAGAGATTGGCGGCAATGCGGTCTTTCGCATGAAGGAGTGGTGGTTCTACGCCAAATGCGCCTTCGCCGACCCCGCTACCGTTCACAAGCTCGTACGCAAGACCAAAAAGGTCGACGAATACCGCGCCGCCGTCGAGCGCGTCTTTCGCGAACAGCCACTTGCGCCCATAGCACGCTTCCACGGCTAGTTAGTCGTTGGGGACGCACTTTAACGACTAGTCATTTAAAAGAACGTCCCGAATGACTATGTTGCAAAATACCGTACGCCAGCATCCAAAGATGTCGAAAAATGTCGACTTTGGATGCTGGCGTACGTCTTTGGGCTCGGTGGATAACTAGGCAATCATTGCATCGATCGTGATGAGCTCCCTGAGTCGCTCTGTGCGTGTCTGCCCATGGCGCTTTGCTTTTGCGTCAAACGCATCAAGAACCGACTCACCCACACGTGCCGATAAAACAATGCTTGGCTCATCAGAGATCGGCGGTCTTCCCAGCTTGATGGTGCGACCCTTCGGCCACTTATCTTTTTCGTATGCCTCCGCGGCTTTCTCCAACTCTCCGGGGGGCAAACCCCATCATCTTTTCGAGCTGCTTAGCGTCCATAGCGCCCCCTATCGATTGACATAATGTCGAGCGCTGGTTCTCGGAATCTCTTTTTGTATACAGTTTTGTAGACAAAAATACAAGCAGTTTATCAAGCTAATTAGCGTGTATTGACTAGTTTTTTCGATAGGAAATGAGCATCGATGGCTTCGATATTTCTTCGCTTTCCAGTCTGGAACATGAGCGCTCATTGAACCTGCAGAGGGGGCACTTTAACAAACTATCGAGATTCTGGTCAGGAGCTTTCACCGGTCTTCGGTGGTGAGAACAGCTCAATTCGCGACACAGTGTGTCGCGAATTGGAGTAGTCGCTGAGTGTTCTTTAACAACTAGTCATTCAAGAAAAGAGTGTCTAAGTGCCAGAATTGCCATTTTGAGTCGTCCCTAACGACTATTCTGGAGGGCTGTGTGCAAAAAAGGGCAAATATGAGTACTGTTGCCATTATGGTTGCATTTATTTTTTTCAAAAATGAGGTCCCTGATGAGATTTAATACCATTAGGCGTCTCTTTTATTGAACATATGGGGAGGAATAACGCCGTCTGCGGGCGCTTGGGGCGTTGAATGATCCCTGAAATGATTAAAATCGCTGTTACTAAACAAGTAGCAGTACTCATATTTGCCATTTTTTGAACACGGTCCTCTAAGGAGCCCTTTCCAGAGATGTCAGATGGCCTCAAACAGCCATAATCCAAAGGTCGTCTCAAACAACCAGTCATTTAAGAACGTCCCCAATGACTACCCATGCAAAAAACTGTACACCAGCATCCAAAGATGTCGAAAAATGTCGATTTTGGATGCTGGTGTACATGTTTGGGTCGTATGGGTTGGGGCCAGCCGACCGCAATAGAACGCTAGAGCAGGTTCTCCTGCGCCCACGCGATGATGTCGCTCGACTCGTAGAGTGGCTTGCCGTCGATGAACAGGCAGGGAACCTGGCGTTTTCCGCCGACGGCGATGAGTGTCTGCTCGGCTTCGGTATCGGTCGAGATATTGCGTTCGGGAATGGTCACGCCGTTATCGGCCAAAAAGCGCTTGACCTTTATGCAATACGGGCAGCCGGTCATAACGTAGAGCACGAGCTCATGATTAGTAGCCATAGGTCTCCAATCGGTTGCGGTTTTGATTGAAATACCCAAAGCCGCCGCAATCTATGCGCGGGCCAGCGACGACTCGATGGCCTGTACCAAAAACGCCGTGGCTCCGGTGCCGCAGGGTTTGTCGTAGTAGCCAACAAAGCGCTGGTCGGCAAGATAACCGTGGGCGAGGCCCAGGTACGCTTCGTTCTGGGGCTCGCATCCCCAGTTGAGAGCAATCCAGCGACGATGCATCGCGACAAGCTTGCGAGCCTCGTTGCTCTCTGGGTCGCCAATGCCCATGGCAATTGAGAGCTGGCCCAGAATAGCGCGTTCAAGTTCCTTCATGTCGTTCCATGTCTGAGGATCTATGTCCAGTAACGTTTCGTTTGCTGCATCGATAGCCTCATCGCCATAGCGCGCCCGCGCCTCGGCGCCGTAGCGCTCCTCGTTTTCCTGCACGGTGCGCCAGCGCTCCAGTTGCGGCAACACGGCGCCCATGAGCGAGACGGCATCGTCGAGCGACATACCGGTGTTTTGCGCCAGGCGCGGGGCGCAGTCCTCGATCATCGCCTCCATGGTGGTGTCGTAGGTGTACTTGCCGTGGTCGTAGCACCACTTGCAGTAATGGTCGGTCGTGGCGCCCGTGGCATCGGTGCCGCAGTCGTCGGGCGTGAGTATCATGCCGCAGCTCTGGCAATAGTGCTCGGGCATTTCGAGCAGATGAGACAGGGGCTCGCCGGTCACGGCGGCGATGAGCTTCATCATGTCGATGCCCGGTGTGACCTCGCCACGCTCCCAACGGCTGACGGCTTGGCGTGTGACGAAGAGCTTGGCGGCGAGTTGCTCTTGGGTGAGGTGATGAGCGCGACGGACGGCGATGAGCTTTTCTGCAAAGGCCATAACGGCTCCTTTCTGCTGGTTGATGGCTTAAGCATACGCGGCAGCAGGCGCCCTTCCAAGCAACCGTTGGTTGCACGACGGGGGACCGCGGCGAAGAATTGCACGCAACGCCCCACACCTCCATGCCGTACAATGACCGGCATGGAACCTATCGCACACATACATACCGACCTGCCGCAGAAGTTCGGCATTCCGCGCAACAGCTTTTTGGCGCCTCATCTGCAGGGACACATCGTCTTTGAGCCGGAATTTGCCTCCAATGCAGCGGTTGAGGTCCTGGACTCCTTCTCTCACCTATGGCTGTTGTGGCGCTTCGAAAACGGAACGCCCGGCGGCACGGCAAACGACATAGCTGCCGATGCCAAGTCGCAGGACAGGTCTGGCACCAACGTCAAGTGGTCGAAGACCGTGCGCCCGCCGCGTCTGGGCGGAGCCGAGCGCGTGGGTGTCTTTGCCACGCGCAGTCCGTTTCGCCCTAATCCCATCGGGCTCACCTGCGTTAAGCTCGACCGCGTGGAGCTTACCGACGACGGCCCCATCATCCATGTGCTGGGGGCCGATCTGCGCGACGGCACGCCCATCTACGATATCAAGCCCTACATCCCGTTTGCGGACTGCCACCCGGATGCGACCGGCGGCTGGATTGAGGGTGCTCCGTGGCAAGAGCTCGATGTTGAGTTTCCACAAGCGCTGCAGGATATGGTCCCGCCCGCAAAGCTCCCCGGCTTGGTCGAGGTCCTTTGCCAAGATCCGCGCCGCGCGGGCAGCAAGCACGAGCCAAACCGCGTTTACCACTTAGCTTATGCTGGGCTCGACATATCTTTTACGGTCGATAAAACCCAGCTAACCGTAGTCGCCGTCAACGACGCGCAAGACTAACCAGCCATTCGTCTGAACCCGTCAAATTAAGCGCCAAACCCCATGTCAAAATCGCCCATGCTGGTGGACAATAACGCCTACCAAAATAGTCCGCTTTGCATGGGAGCTCAGCATGAAATACGACTTTAGCTCGCTTATCGACCGCCACGGCATGGATGCCATCGCCGTTGACTCTTGGGGCGAGATCCCCAGTATGGCTCCGAACGCACCCGACGAGGGCTTCGACCGCATTCCCATGTGGGTGGCCGACATGAACTTCGCCACGGTGCCCACGGTTCAGGAGTACATCATCAAGCGCGCTCAGCACCCCATGTTTGGCTACTTCAATCCGCGTCCCGAGTACTTCGACCGCATCATCGAATGGCAGAGCCGTCGCAACGGCGTTGAGGACTTGGCGCCGAAGCATATCGGCTACGAAAACGGCGTGCTGGGCGGTGTCGTGTCGACGCTACGCGCGTATGTCCAGCCAGGTGATGCGGTGCTGGTCCACAGCCCTACCTACATCGGCTTTACCAAGTCCATCGAGGCCGCGGGCTATCGTATTGTCCACAGCCCGCTTAAGCTCGACGACCAGGGCGTGTGGCGCATGGACTTTGAGGACATGGAGCGCAAACTCGCCCAAAACTACATCCATGCCGCGGTGTTCTGCTCGCCGCACAATCCCTGCGGCCGCGTATGGGAGCGCGACGAGATCGAGCGCGCCATGGACATCTATCGCCAGCACGATTGCGTGGTGATCTCGGACGAGATTTGGTCCGATATCATCCTGCCGGGACACAAGCACATCCCGACGCAGTCGGTGAGCGAGGATGCTCGCATGCGCACGGTTGCCCTCTACGCGCCCAGCAAGACGTTCAACCTGGCGGGCCTGGTCGGCAGCTACCACATCATCTACAACGAGACGCTGCGCGACCGCGTGTGCGCCGTGTCCAACAAGACCCACTACAACGAGATGAATGTCCTCTCCATGCATGCGCTTATCGGTGCCTACCAGCCGCAGGGCTATGAGTGGGTTGATGAGCTCAACCAGGTGCTTGCCGGCAATATCGAGTACTTCTGCACGTATGCAGAAAAGCACTGGAAGGGCGTCGCGTTTTCGCGTCCGCAGGGCACGTACATGGTGTTTCTGGACTGCACCGAGTGGTGCCGCGAGCATGGCCGCGATATTCAGTGGTTGCTCGACGAGGGGGCGCGCGTGGGCGTGGGGTATCAGGACGGCCGCCCGTTCCACGGGCCCTGCCACATTCGCGTGAATCTGGCGCTGCCGCTTTCGCGCGTGAGGGAAGCGTGCGACCGCCTGGACCGCTACGTTTTTAATGCACGGTAAGCGTGCGCTGCATGTGGGGCCTTCTGCCAAGTTGGCTAGAAGGCCCCACATGGTAAAGCATCTGTAGCAATTGGGCGCAGACCTGCTGAGAGGCTTACTTTTCTTGAATCTGCTTGCCGCAAAGATGCTCAATCGTAATCTCGTAGAGCTGGACGCCCTTGATGTCTTTGGCGATTTCCTCTTCGACTTCCTCGGCAGAAGGGTAGTACTTAAGCGCGAGCTGGCGGACTTTGTCCTCGATAAACGCGGGGGTGTCATTCGCCAGGCGACAACGGCCAAAGACCACGGTACTCATAACGTAGGGAGCCCAGTCACCGTCCTGGTACCACTCGTTGCCGTAAACGGTAAAGCAGACCTTGTCATCGCGCTTGAGTGCGTCGACCTTGTGGCCAGCCTTGGCGCCATGGAAATAAATCTTGTCGTGCTCGGCGTCAAAGAAGTAGTTGACGGGAATGGCGTACGGGTAGCCATCGTCGCCGTTGACGGCAAAGACGCCGCGCTTGCAGGTAGCGAGCAGTTCGCGCGCTTCCTCGTCAGTGATGGCGCGTTTTTTTCGACGTAAGGGCCTAAACATCGTTGGTTTCCTTTCTGGTCGTGCGTGGTGGTTGAGCACAAACTATAGCGAAACGGATCCGTTTTTCTTGATGCGGGCGAGTATGTTTTTGAGCTTGTTAAAGTCGAGCGGTTTGGACAGATGGGCGTTCATGCCGGCATCGTGTGCCGCCTTGGCGTCCTCGGCAAAGGCGTTGGCGGTGAGCGCGATGATGGGGATATCGGCTGCATCGACCTTCTCGCTCAGACGAATCGCGCGGGTTGCCTCATAGCCGTCCATGCCCGGCATCATGATGTCCATCAGAATCGCATCGAAGCTGCCGGCGGGATGTGACAGGTACAGATCGACGACTTCGTTGCCATTGGCGGCGCGGGTGACCACGACGCCCTCGGATTCTAGCAGCGTCTGGGCAATCTCGGCATTCAATTCGTTGTCTTCGGCGAGCAACACGTTCATGTCGGCGAGCGAGCAGTCGAGCACCCCCTCGACCGTATCTGCCCGCGCCTGAGGGTTCTTGTCGATATCGAGCGGAATCTGGACGTTGAACGTACTCCCCACGCCAACCTCACTCGAAATCTCAATCGTACCGCCCATCAGTTCAATAAGCGACTTGACGATTGGCATGCCCATGCCGGTTCCTTGGAACTTGCTGCGCGCATCGTCACCTTCTTGGGCAAACGGTTCATAGATATGCTTTAAAAACTCGGGAGCCATGCCAATGCCGGTATCCGAAACGCTAAAGCAAAAGAGCGCGCGCCCATCATCGAGTGGCTTGGTCTTTGAACTAAAGGTGACGGAGCCGCCGCGCTTGTTGTACTTAATGCTGTTGTCTAACAGGTTGATTATGATCTGTCGGATATGGGTGGGACTGCCGATCATGTATGGCCCCGTGGCGTACGGCAGACTATTGTCCTGCATTGTGATGCCGTTATCGGATGCGCGGAGCTTGCACAGCACCAGCGTATCGTCACAGAGCTCTTTGAGGTTAAAAGGCGCATGTTCCAGAGTTAGCTTGCGGTCTTCGATTTTGCCCATCTCGAGGATGTCGTTGATCAGCGAGAGTAGGTGATTGGCGGCAACACGCGCCTTGGCGCGGCTTTCGCGGGCGGCCTGCATGTCGCCGTCTTTCAATTCCTCAATTTCGATAAGACCCAGGATGCCGTTGAGTGGCGTACGGATGTCGTGGCTCATGCGCGTGAGGAATGCCGTCTTAGCGGCGTTGGCGGCATCGGCTTTTTTGCGCTCGGTTCGAGCGCGCACGAGCGCCCAGATGAGCAGGACGATGCCGACCGACAACATACCGATGAGGGTAGCTGCAATGGCGGTGCGGTTGCGATAAAGGAATTGAAGCGTGTTGGATTCCTGGGCCGTGTACGACGTGGAGGAGAAATTGCTTGCGGAGAGCGATTCTCCGGCATTGATGATGCCCTTGTTGATGATTCCCAGCAGCTCGGGCTTTCCGCGCGAAATCCAGCACGAGAGCTCACAGGTGTCAGGGAGCTCGACCGTCTCGCAGTCCTCGAGATCGTAACGGTCACCGATGGTTTTTACGCGTGAACTGGGAGCGACGATGCAGTGCGCCGTTCCCTTCCTGAGGGCGTCGAACGCTTCATCGTCGGATTGGTATTCGGTTACGGTCGCTGTGGGGAACAGGCTTTCAAGTGCATTTTTGTTGACAAACGATGATTTGGTACAGGCGATGTTCTGAAGGTCTTTGTTCAGGTTGCTGCCGGTGTAGATGGCGGTGAGGGATATGGTCCCCAACGATATCGACTGCACAACGCCTGTTTGCTCGGCAAACCAGTAATCTCGGTATACCGGCAGCGCAACGTCTATGCTTCCCTTTGACAGGGCCTTTGACGTCATCTTGTAGCTATCAAAGGCGACGGTTTTGACCGTAATGCCAAATTTATCGTGCAACGTTGTCGCAAGCGATGCGAGCGAGCCTTCCATTTTGCCGTCTTCGTCTTCGTTGCAGTAGGGGAGTTTGCCCGTAATGTAGCCGAGTGTGATGGTGTTGTCATTTGCTTTGAGCCAGGAACGTTCGGGGCCGTTGAGCGATGATGAACCGCTGTTTTGGGTCGAGTAGTTAGATTTGACTTCGTCGTTATAGCGTGGGTTGACGCGGGCGATTGCCGTCATGGCAGCATTGATGTCGTTCATCAGGTCGGGGCGGCTTTTGGGAACGGCAAAATAGTAGTCGCTCGAGCCGATGTAGAACATGGGGGAGGCACTGGGCGACGAGGTCGTGTCGTTCATGATGACGGCATCGACTTCGTCGTTTGCGAGCGCGTCAAAGAGATCGGATCCTCCGTCATACTCCCTGTATGTGCAGGTGATTCCTTCGTTGGCGAGCCACTGCTGGCCAACGAAGGTTTGCATAACACCGGAGTTGCAACCGATGGTAAGGCCCTGGAGCGCTTGGGGGTCACCCTTGGCCAGGTCGTCGCGATCGGGCTTGGCGTAGATGTAGTAGCGCTCGGTGCCCTCGGGGTTCGAGGAAAAGAGCAGCTTTTGGGTGCGTTCCTCGGAGTAGGAGATGTTGGGCATGAGGTCGATTTCGCCTGCCTCGAGCATGTCCATAAGCTCGGTGAAGGTGCCGGAGACGTATTCGTACCGCCAGCCGGGCGTGTAGTACGACAGGGTCTGGAGGTACTCGTAACCCCATCCCGATAGACGCTCGCCGGGGGTGCCGTCCTGGAAGCCCTCGTTGTTGACGAGCCAACCAACGCGGACCGTTTTGACCTGTTGATCGGAGCCGGCGGCAAAGGCGGGGGCGGGCATGATGGTGCTCAGTACGGCGAGCGCGGCAAGCGCGACGGCCAGGGTGCGATATATAACTGAACGAAGGACAGCGGAAGCTCTCACATGCAATCCTAACGAATCGAGACGTTACCGCACAAGGATACCAGCTCAGCCTGCCTAACCGGCAGTTGCGCCGCTAAACGGTTCCTCCCAGCACTTGGGGACAGTCCCTTTCTGCCGGCACAAAAGGAACGTCCTCAAGTGCCGGATGTGGGACAATACCGAGCGAATGTGATTGGGCATCTGAGAAAAGGGGTCGCGATGAACAAGTTGAGGACGCTTGCCGACGTGTTGCGCCAGGCTGGCTTTGCGCGCATCACGGGCCTGTTTCTTATCTTCTATCTGCTGTGCTCGACGGCTGTCTGGCTGTCCGAGCCCACGACCCTCACGTTTGGCGATGGTCTCTGGTTTAGCTTTGAGACGGTCTCGACCATCGGCTTTGGCGATATCCCGGCCGAAACGCCGGTCGCTCGCGCTATTACCGTCGTCCTGAGCGTTATCAGCATCTTCTACATCGCCATGCTCACGGGTGTGGCGGTGAACTACTGCAATATGCTCATCAAGCTGCGCCAAAAGGACACCATGGCGCGCTTTATGGACGATCTGGAGCATTTGGAAGAGCTCGATCGTGACGAGCTCGCCGACCTGTCGCGCCGTGTGCGCGAATATCGCCGACGCCAACGCTAGAACGGGCGCCGCGCGTCACGACGAGGGGGACTGAATATGAATATCACGGTATACCTGGGCGCCAGCGTCGGCAATGACCCGGCGTTTCTGCCTGCGGTGCAAGAGCTGGGCAACTGGATTGGCTCCAACGGGCACGCGCTGGTATACGGCGGGTCCAAATCGGGCCTGATGGGCGCGCTCGCCGATAGCGTACTCGAGGCAGGTGGACACGTGACGGGCGTTGAGCCGAGCTTTTTTATCGAGGCGGAGTTCCAGCACGAGGGCATCGACGACCTTATCGTTACAAGTGACATGGCCGAGCGCAAAGCCAAGATGATCGAGCTCGGTGATGCGTTCATCGCCTTTCCCGGTGGGACGGGCACGCTCGAGGAGATTGCCGAGGTTATGTCCGCGGTATCGTTGGGGCACCTGAGTGCTCCGTGCATTCTGTACAACCTGGGTGGGTACTACAACGACCTCAAAGCCCTGCTCGGGCACATGATCGAAAAGGCATTGTCGAGTCCGCAGCGCCAACAAGGCATCTACTTTGCCGACGATTTGCGCGAGATTGCCTCGATTATTAACGGACAAGTCTTGAGCCTGTTCCGCTATGACTCCCAATGGTGCCGTTTGCAGCGCGGATGGTTGGCTTGTCTGGGCAACGCTCGCTCTACAATAAAACGTATCTATGTCGACTTTGACCGCGGGAGGACCCGATGGATAGCCTTGCCAAACCCAAAAACCGCGCGCTGTTTTTAATGAGCGTTGCCGTGACCGGTGCGTTCGCAGGTGCCGCGGTCTGGCTGTTCTTTTTTGCGATGGAGCACGGTATCGACTATCTGTGGACCGAGATCCCCCACATGCTGGGCGCGGCGTCGCCCGAACTCGCCAGCGGCCCGTTCGGTTTTCTGCCGTATCCGTTTTTCGTCTGCCTGCTGGGCGGCCTGCTGATCGGCCTGTACGAAAAGCTTACGGGCACCAAGACCGACGACCTCAACCAGGTGATGGCTAAGGTTAAGCAAGACGGGCGCTACCCGTACGACAACCTGGGCAAGCTTTCGCTCGCGGCATTGCTGCCGCTGCTGTTTGGCGGAAGTATTGGACCGGAGGCCGGCCTGACCGGCGTTATCGCGGGTCTGTGCAGCTGGGTCGGCGACCGCATGCGCCGCTTTGGCGCCGAGTTCAGGGAGCTCACGCTGTTGGGCACCCAGGCCGCGCTGACGGCGCTCTTTACCGCGCCCGTCTTTGGCTTTGTGGCGCCGCTCGCCGGTAGCGCCGACGGCCAGGGCGAAGACGCCGGCGATGGGTCCGCGTCCGGCGAGATCACCATCAAACTGCCCAAGGCACAGAAGACTGTGGTCTACGGTATTGCGATTGCCGGCGGCCTGGGCACCTATCTGCTGCTCGGCCAGGTTATGGGCGGCGGCATGGGCATGCCCAGGTTCGAGGCCGCCGAGGTGGGCAACCTGGAGCTTGCCTGGCTCATCCCGCTGGCGTTGGTTGGCACCGTTTGCGGCTGGCTGTACTTTGTCTCGGAGCACGCGAGCGAGGCGCTGTCCCATGCAATAGGGGAGCGTCCTGTCGTCAAGGCCATGCTGGCCGGTCTGGCGCTCGCCATCTGCGGCACGGTCTTGCCCTACACCATGTTTGCCGGCGAGACCCAGGCCGATGTACTTATGGAGACCTACCTCACCATTCCCGCCGGCGTGCTTATCGCGACCGGTCTTGTTAAGGCCATGCTGACGCCCGCCCTCATCAACCTTGGTTGGCGCGGCGGCCACTTCTTCCCCGTTATCTTCTCGGGCGTAAGCCTGGGCTATGGCCTTGCCATCCTCACCGGCGCAGATCCGGTCTTTTGCGTCGCCGTCTGCACGGCATCGACGATGGGTGCGGTCATGCGCCAGCCTGTCATGGTTGTGGGCCTGCTGCTTATGTGCTTCCCGCTCAAGGGCATCGTCTGCATGATCATCGCCGCCGTTATCGCCGCTGGCATTCCGCTGCCCAAGCCGCTGCGTAAGTAGCACGGTGACGCACGCCGGGGACATGCCGTTTGTCACGGATTTGCGGATGGGCGATTGCGACCGATAGTGGCCTGCATAGGTCGAGTTTCGCGTGCCTACAGATCGCGTACTTGATAAACCTTGGTGCTGACGGTACAGCTGACTGCACATAGCGCGAGGGCCAGTACGGCAATTCCTGCGCACAGGCAGCCAAGAACGGCAGGATCGGGATTCGCTCCGGCAATCGACATGAGCCAGTTGCTGATGGGGTTGGAGGAGCTCAGCGTGGCCATGGTGCCGCAACCAAGCAGGGCAAACAGGCCAACGGATAGGCGCAGCGCCTCCATGTGACCAAATCGAAAGAACAGCGGCTGCGCCAAAAACACCATCATGAGGGAGATGAGCATCGATGCTGCCGAGGCGATTGCGATTTCAAAGACCGTCTGTCCCGTCGAAGGAATGCCCGCGCTGTTGAAGAGCGGGATGGAGGCGATGCTCAAAAGCGTAGCTGCACATGCCATGACGGCGGAGAAGACAATAACGCTCAGGTAGCGTGCGCGGATGATGTCTTTGCGCGAGAAGGGCAGCGTTGCCCGGTAGCGCTCCCAACCGTTTTGATTGTCGAAACCGGCCAGTGAGTTCATGACTATGATGGGCGACATGGCACTGACGGCGCAGGCGCCGGCGCTCATACCGGAATCGCCATCCGACGCGTTGACGAGCGTCAGCACAACGAAGATGAACAAGCCGACGCCCGCAATGCTCGGGATGAGCGTGCGAACGATGGCGAGTTCGGACATAAAGGCGCGTTTCATTTCGAAGCCCCTTTCAGTATGAGGCGCAGATAGTCATCAATGGTTGCCCGATCGCAGGGAATCTCGGGAAAGGCCTCGAGCGTTTCGCGACGGTTGGGTACGAGTACGTCCACGCTGTAGGCGTGACGGGCGGCACGGGCGCCTTCGACGCAAGCCATAAGCTCGGCAGCCTGCGATTGGGTGCAGTGGGCGATGCCGGCGCGGTCGGTAATGTCCTCGCGCGGCAGGTCAAAAATAATCGAGCCATTATCGATGCAGATGACGCGATCAGCGGTGCGATCGAGGTCGGACGTAATGTGGCTCGAGAGCAGCACACTGTGCTGGCCGTCGGCGACAAAGGCAAGCAGCTCATCAAGCAGTTCCTCGCGTGCCATGGGATCGAGGCCCGCGGTGGCTTCGTCCAAAACGAGCAGCTTGGCCTTGTGACTGAGCGCACAGGCAAGCTGCAGTTTCATGCCCATGCCGCGGGAGAGGTCCTTGACCTTTGTCTTGGGATCGAGGCCAAATCGGTTGATGAATCCGGCGAACGTTTCGCGGTCCCACGTGGGGTACGCTGGGCCTACGAGCGACTCGATCTGGCCCACCTTGAGCGTGGAGGGGAAGGGGCACGTGTCCAGGACAAGACCGACGCGGGAGCGTAGATGGCGTTGCGACTCATCGGGCGCGTCGGCGCCACAGCGCTGCCCAAACAGGTGCACTTCGCCGGCATCGAGCTTTATAAGCCCGAGAGCAGCTCGAATCGTCGTTGTTTTGCCAGCACCGTTGGCACCAACAAAGCCGATGATCTGGCCAGGCTCCACGGCAAGCGTGACGTCGCGCAGCGAAAAGCGGTCGCTTACAGCGTGTGAGATGCCTTTGAGTTCAAGCAAGTTTTGCATGGTATAGCCTTTCTTGCAGATGGCTACTGCATGGTTTCGGGGGCTACCAGGTCGAGCATCTCGTGCAGTTTGTCGCGCGTGACGCCCAGGGTTTCGGCTTGGCTCGCCGCTTTCGCAAGTAGCTCTTCGATATGGCAGAGCTGGTTTTCGCGCAAAAGCTCCTGGTTGCCCTCGGCGACAAAACAGCCCTTGCCCTGCACGGTGCAGATAAAGCCAAGCTGCTCCAAGTCGGCGTAGGCACGCTTGGTGGTGATTACGCTCACGCCCAGGTCGCTCGCGAGTGCACGGATGCTGGGGAGTTTGGCTCCCGCAGCGAGCGTGCCCGATAAGATCTGAGCTTTGACCTGCGAGGTTATCTGCTCGTAGATGGGCTTATCGCTCGAATTGGATAGGATGATGTCCACAGCGGCTCCTTAGCTGTTGGGCTACACGTGTATATAACCGGTAAGCACAGTATATATACACTATGCACAGTTATGCAAGAGCTAAATGTGGAATAGACCATCGGCGCCGCGCTTGCTCCAAAACAATCTCAATCTGTAACATCTGGGTCCGTTTTTGGTCGCCAGCTGTTACAGATTGAGATGTTATTTTCCCGCCTGCCTATTTGTCTCAATCTGTAACAGTAAGAGTCGATTTGCGCGGCTAGATGTTACAGAACGAGACATTGGCTGCCTGCCTTTCCGTTTATCTCGATTTGTAACAGCTAGACCCAATTTGGGCGGCCAGGTGTTACAGATTGAGATTGTGCCGGCGGACAAGTTCGTTTGTCTCAATCTGTAACAGATAGGGGGGGCAAATAAGCTCTGCTGTTACAGATTGAGACAGTCTGCTGCAGAATACTTTCGATAACTAGCCGTTCACGTTCTGACTGATGAATTTGTCCTGATAGGCGCCCTAGAGCGAGATTTCGCGGCTACAATAATACGGTTACAACGACGTAATGCACTCAATGCAAGAAAGGATCCGCATGGCAAGCCTGTCGGATGAAATCTCGTCGCGCCGCACATTCGCGATCATCAGCCACCCGGACGCCGGTAAGACCACGCTTACCGAGAAGCTGCTGCTCTATACCGGCAGCATCCAGACCGCCGGCTCGGTCAAGGGCAAGAGCTCGGCCAAGCATGCCGTTTCGGACTGGATGGACATCGAGAAGGAGCGCGGCATTTCCGTTACCTCCTCGGTGCTGCAGTTCACCTACAACGGCGCCTGCGTCAACATCCTCGATACCCCCGGCCACCAGGACTTCTCGGAGGATACCTACCGTACCCTTATGGCCGCCGACGCCGCAGTCATGGTCATCGACGGCGCCAAGGGCGTCGAGGCCCAGACCAAAAAGCTCTTTAAGGTCTGTACGCTGCGCCACATTCCCATCTTCACCTTTGTGAACAAGCTCGACCACGAGGCTCGCGATCCGTTTGAGCTCATGGAAGAGATCGAGAACGTCCTGGGTATCAATACGTATCCCATGAACTGGCCGATCGGCAGCGGCCGCAACTTCCGCGGTGTGTTCGATCGTCAGACCCGTCGCGTCATTGCCTTTGAGGGCGACGGTCACGCCAACGCCACCAAGAAGGTCGCCGAGGTCGAGGCCGAGCTGGGCGATCCTTCCATGGACGAGCTTATCGGCGAGGAGAACCATAAGAACCTGATGGACGACATCGAGCTGCTCGATGGTGCCGGCGACGAGCTCGACTTGGACGCCGTGGCCTGCGGCAAGCTGAGCCCGGCGTTCTTTGGCTCGGCGCTTACCAACTTTGGCGTGGAGCCCTTCCTCAAGGAGTTCCTGCGTCTGGCCCCGACGCCGCGCGCCTATACCGATACGCTCACCAGCGAACCGGTCGATCCCTGCCGCGACGACTTTAGCGGCTTTGTGTTTAAGATCCAGGCCAACATGGACAAGAACCACCGCGACCGCATCGCCTTTGTGCGCATTTGCTCGGGCAAGTTCGAGCGCGGCATGGATGCCTTCCACGTGCAGGGCAACCGCAAGCTCAAGCTTGCCACGGGCACGTCGATGATGGCCGATGACCGCGCCATCGTGGACGAGGCGTACGCGGGCGATATCGTGGGCCTGTTCGATCCGGGCATCTTTAGCATCGGCGACACCGTGTGCTCTGGCAAGCGCCACGTGCAGTATCCGCAGATCCCGACGTTTGCCCCCGAGATGTTCGCTCGTATTACGCAGGTCGACACGCTCAAGCGCAAGCAGTTCGTCAAGGGCATGGAGGAGCTTGCCCAGGAGGGCGCCATCCAGATCTTCCGCGAGTTGGGTGCCGGCATGGAGAGCGTCATCGTGGGCGTGGTCGGTGTGCTGCAGTTTGAGGTGCTCGAGCGCCGCCTCAAGGCCGAGTACCGTGTTGAGGTTCGTCGCCAGCCGCTGCCCTATACGGACATCCGCTGGATCCAGAACGACCCCGATACCATCGATATCCCGGCCCTTTCGCTCACGCGCGACACGCTTCGTGTCGAGGATATGCGCGGCGGTAAGCTGCTGCTGTTCACGAGCCCGTGGAACGTGGACTGGGCAACCGACCACAACCCCGACCTTATCCTGTCGGAGTTTGGCAACGTAGCGTTTTAACGCATCGGCGCGGTGGCCCTGCGGGGCTGCCGCGCCGTTTGCTTGCCTGATGCCGTGTGAGCGGCTATCATACCACCGTCGTCTCAAGACCGGGGCGTCCGAGCAGTTCGGGTCCGATATCCTGCTCGTTAAACCTAAAACCAAAGGAGTACATAATGATCAAGAAGGTCATGGAGGACTACAAGGTCCTGTTGCGGAGCATTCCCGCGGCAACGGTTTCGCTGTTTTTCGTGAGTGTCATCATGATGAACCTGCTGGCCAACAAAGAGCTCATCAGCCTGCCGTATCTGGCACTCGATTGCGGCTTTGTGGTGAGCTGGGTTTCGTTTTTGTGCCAGGACATGATCTGCAAACGCTTTGGCGCCAAGGCATCCATCAAAATCTCTATCCTCGCGCTGCTGGTCAACCTGGCCGTGAGCCTGTGCTTTTGGGCATGCTCGCTCACGCCCGGTATGTGGGGCGCCTACTACGACACGGGCATGATCGAGGTTAACACTGCCCTTAACGCTACCATCGGTGGCACCTGGTACGTGGTGCTGGGCTCTTCGCTGGCAATGCTCGTCTCTGCCGTGGTTAACTCCACGCTCAACCAGTCGCTCGGCCGCATGCTCAAAAAGAATAATTTTGCGAGCTTCGCCTTCCGCTCCTATGTGTCCACGGGTGTTGGCCAGTTTATCGACAACCTGGTCTTTGCCATTGTGGTGAGCCACACGTTCTTTGGTTGGACCTGGGTGCAGGTCCTTATGTGCTCACTGACCGGCGCTGTCGCCGAGCTGCTGTGCGAGGTCTTCCTGAGCCCCGTGGGCTACAAGGTCGTGCGCGGCTGGGAGCGCGAGAATGTGGGTTCCGAGTACCTCGAGCGCCACGCAACCGCCTAAGGAGCAAGTATGCGGGTTTTGATCACGGGCGCTTCGGGCGGTATCGGAGCCGCGTGCGTGCAGCGCTTTTTGGACGAGGGCCACGAGGTCGTGGGCTTTGATCTGCTGCCGGCGGCGATCGAACACGAGCGCTACCGCCATCTGATCGTTGATGTACGCGAGCCGGACTCGTTTCCAGGCGACCTTGAACCCCAGGTAATCGTGAACGTTGCCGGTACGCAGGATTCGGCCGACGATATCGCTGCCAACCTGCGTGGCACCATCAACGTGACCGAGCACTACGCCTTTGTGGGGGAGGGGCTTGCCGCCAAGCCTGCGCCGGCTATCAAATCCGTGGTCAATGTGGGGTCGGCGAGCGGGCATACGGGATCGGAGTTTCCCGCCTATGCCGCCAGCAAGGGTGGCGTTATCGCCTACACCAAGAACCTTGCAAACCGTCTGGCGCCGCAGGCCATCGCCAACAGTGTGGACCCGGGTGGCGTTATCACGCCGCTCAACCGTTGTGTGATGGAAGACGAGCACCTGTGGAACCAGATTATGGAGCTCACGCCGCTTAAGCGCTGGGCCACTGCCCAAGAGATCGCCGAGTGGATCTACTTTGTGGGCGTGACCAACCGGTTTATGACCGGGCAGAGCCTGCTGATCGATGGCGGCGAGGCCGGCCGCACACAATTTATTTGGCCTGAATAGGAAACGCGCCCGATGGAAAGCCGTCGGGCGCGTTTTTGATGTATCGATTTTTAGCCGAGGCAAGTCCAGTTGACGGGGGTCGAGCCGTGCTGCTCGAGTAGCCGATTGGCTGCCGAGAAGGGGCGCGATCCCATAAAAGCGGGGAGTTCTGCCGTGGCACGGTTGGCCGAAAGCGGCGAGGGATGCGTAGAGGCCAGGCAGAACTTGTCGGTTGCCTTGCCCGCGCCAGTTGCGACGAGCTTGCCTTCGACCATCTGCTGGGCAAAGCGGCCCCATGCCAAAAAGACGACCGGCTGGGGCAGCTGGCAGCAGCGTTCGATAACATAGTCGGTGAGCGTGCTCCAGCCCAGTTTGGCGTGCGAGTTGGCGGCATGCTCGCGCACGGTGAGCGTAGTGTTGAGGAGCAGGACGCCCTGTTGTGCCCATGGTGTTAGATCTCCCGTGGCGGGAATAGGGCAGCCCAGATCGGCTTTGAGTTCCTTATAGATGTTGCGCAGGCTCGGCGGCAACTTGGTTTGCGTCGCGGGGACCGAGAAGGACAGTCCCATGGCCTGGTTGGGTCCGTGATAGGGATCTTGACCCAAGATGACAACCTTGACCTGGTCGGCCGGCGTGTAGGCGAGGGCATTGAGGATGTCGTCTTGTGCCGGGTAGATAGTCTGCTCGGCACGCAAAAGGGCGATGCGCTCGAGCAGCTGGTTCGTAGTGTCACGTACCGGCTGCGGCGCATCGCCCAACCAAGTTGCTATGTTGCGGTCGCGGGTTGCGGTGTCCATGGGGCTCCTTTATGGCAGATGCTCTGTTGGCATCTATTGTAAAGGCGCACCGGTTGCCTTTATGCCGCGGCTGCATAAGGAGTGGGGATTACGAGACGCGCTCGGGCGCTCCTGCCATACGAGCCTGTCCATGCGCGCGAAGGCGCGGAAGCTCGACGGTTGCCACCATGACGCCGGTGAGGATGAGGGCGGCGCCAAAGAAGGCGATGGGGCTCAGGACCTCGCCGACCAGGAAGAACGAGAAGACGGCAGAGCAGACCGGCTCGAGTGAGAAAGCGAAGCCGGTGGTCTCGGCGGGCACGTGGGGCTGCACGAGCGTCTGGGTGATAAAGCCATAGGCAGAGCAGATGAGTGCGAGTGCGACGACGACCGCGACCTCGCCCGGCGTGCCGGGAAGCGTGAAACCGCCAAAGGTGAATGCGGCGATACCCGAGAATAAGCCGCCGAAGCCCAGCTGCCAAACGCCCAGGGCCAGCGGGTCGACATCTTCGACAAAGCGCTTCGCCACAATGATATGGCCGGCATAGATAAAGGCCGAGAGCAGCATGATGATCGCGCCGGGATTCAGGCTGGTAAAGTCGGCGCCCGAGAGCAGCAGCATGCCGCAGGTGACGATGGCGGTGCCGACGAGCACTTTGCGTTCGGGGGCGCGACGCAGCAGGGCGGCGTTGGCAAACGGCACGATCACGACCGTCAGGCTCTGCAAAAAGCCGGCGGTGGAGGCAGAGGTGAGGCTGGAGCCCAGGCACATGCAGGTGAGCTCGGTTGCCATAATGGCGCCGATGATGGCGGCGCGGACCATAAGATCGCGGTTGATACGGAACGCGCGCCTGTGGAAGAGCAGTAGGCAGGCCGCAAAGGCGATGATGCAGCGCAGCGCGACGATGCTCGTGGCGTTCATGCTGTCCATGCCGATCTTCATAAGGGGGTACGAAAAGCCCCATGCGACGGGAACGGAAAATGAGAGCGCGATTGCTTTTTTGCGATCCATGGGACTCCTTTTGTTACAGAACGATTTCGTAAAAGGGATTCTGCTCGCAGATTTGGATGTAGTAAAGCGAATGTATCTTCAGTATGATTAAGAAATGCTAATGTTGGCGGGAAAAGCCCTGGCAAAACGTTTTACGGCTGCATTGATATGGAGGCACGATGGCATCGCGGTATCAGATTGTTTGTATGGTGGTCGATCGCGGCAGCCTGAAACGCGCGGCGGACGAGCTGGGCTATACGCAAAGTGCGGTGAGCCAGGCCGTCAAGGCGCTCGAGCGCGAGCTGGGTACTACGCTTATCGAGCGCGGTAAGCAGGGCGTTTCGCTTACGCGCGACGGTAAACAATATCTGCCGTTCCTGCGCCAGATTGTGACCGCCGAGGCCGAGCTTGAGGGCAAGCGCCAGGAGCTGCTGGGGCTCTCTTCGACTGATATTCGCATTGCGACGTTCACCAACGTGAGTCGTACCGTGCTGCCGCGCGTGATTCGCGACTTTGGGGCTCTGCACCCGGGCGTGCACTTTACCCTCAAGCAGGGCGATTACACGCGTAACGCCCAGTGGGTGCACGATGGCGTGGTTGACTTTTGCTTTACGGCGCGCGGATTTACCGCTGGGCTCGAGAAGCGCGTGGTCTATCACGACGAGTTGGTGGCATTGCTGCCGGCCACGCATCCGCTGACGGCAAAGGAAAAGGTAACGCTCGCCGACCTGGCGTCCGAGCCGTTTGTGCTGCTGGATGAGGGCGAACAGAGCCTAGTACTCGATGCATTTGCAGCGCATGGGCTGTCGCCGCATGTGACGAGCGAGGTCACCGACGACTACACCATCATGGCGATGGTGGAGGAGGGCCTAGGCGTGAGCATGCTGTATCGCCGTACCGTCGAGGGCATGCAGACCGATATTCGCGTGCGTCCCATCGTGCATGCCCCCTCGCGCGACGTGGTGGCCGCCTGGCGCAGCTGGGACACCATGCCCATCGCCACGAGGCGCTTTATCGACTATATGAGCTCGCATATTGTCAATTAATGACTGGCGTGGCGTTGAGCGCGGTGTTTAGCGGGCTGTCGCTTTGGCTTGGGTGGCGCGATAGGTGCGTGCCGGGTGGCAAAGTAGTACCGCCACGACCATAAAGAACGCCGTAGTGCCCAGGCTGATGGGGTAGACCATCATGATGTTCGCAAAAGTGCGGAAGTGCGGGAACACGCAGAACACCCAATAGAAGCGGATGCCGCAGACGCAGATCATGGTGATGAGGGCGGGCGTGAGCGAGATGCCAAAGCCGCGCAGATAACCGGACATGTTTTCGTAGAACATGCTAAAGGCGTATGCCGGAAAGATTGAGCACACGCGGATATAGCCGATCGAGACGATGTTGGGATCGCTGTTGAACAGCGACAGGATCTCGCGCCCCAGGCCGACAATGACGACAATCGTGGTGAGCGCAACGATGCCGCCTTCGACCAGGCAGACCTTGAGCGTCTTGGTGCAGCGGTCAATCTGGCGGGCACCGTGGTTTTGTCCCACAAAGGTGGTGCACGCCTGGCTAAAGCTGTTGAGCAGGTTGTAGCACACGTACTCCAGGCTCATGGCGGCGCTCGATGCGGCCATGACCTCGGTGCCCAGACTGTTGATGGCAGACTGGATGATGATGTTGGCGACGGCAAAGACAGCGCTTTGGATGCCGGCGGGCAGGCCGATCTTGACGATGCGCTTGAGGGCGACGGGGTCGATAGCCAGGTCGCGTGGGGTAACGCGGACGACGGAGTCGGTCTTGAGCAGGTGGATAAAGAGCGTAGCGGCGCTGACGGTGTAGGCGATGGCGGTGGCGATGGCGACGCCCGCGACGCCCCAGTGGAGCACGGGGACAAAGATGAGGTCCAGGCCAATGTTGAGGACGGTGGACACGGCAAGTGCTTGCAGCGGCATGCGGGTGATGCCGACGGAGCGGAAGATCGCGGCCTCAAAGTTGTAGAGCAAGATCGAGGGCATGCTGAGCAAAAAGACGCGCAGGTAGAGCGAAGCGAGCGGCATGGTTTCGGCGGGAACGTTGAGCGCGGCGAGCATGGGCTCGGCAAAGATTTCGCCCAGTGCGATGACGACAAAGCCCACGAGCGCCATAAGAATCGAGGTATGGACGGCGCGTTTGACCATGTTCTGGTCGTTGCGGCCGATAGCGTTGGCGATGACCACGTTGGAGCCAAGCGACATGCCAATAAACAGGTTGAGCATAAGACTGGTAAGCGGAACATTGGAGCCGACCGCCGCCATGGCGAGGGTTCCCTGGTCGCCCGAGAAGTTACCGATGATGACCGTGGCGATGAGGTTCGACAGCTGCTCCAAGATGCTCGTGGCGGCCACGGGGAAGGCGAACAGGGGAATATTTCGCCACAGCGAGCCGGTGGTCATGTCAATGTGCCTAGATACGGTATCGGCCATACGCTCTCAATCTCTAACATGCTATTTCGCGCTTATTTGCGCAGACGATGATACTCCTAATCGACTAGTCATTGGGGACGCTCTTAAACGACTAGTCATTCAAGAACGTCCCCAATGACTAGGTGGGGAAGGCGTGCGACAATGGTGGGCGTTGTGTTGTTCGCGCTAAGGAGTTGCCATGTTGTTGTGTCCCGTTTGCCATAAGCCATTGGTGGACGACGAGCGCGGTGCTGCATGCGCGGGCGGACACCGGTTTGACCGTGCGCGCGAGGGCTATCTATATCTACTGCGCTCGTCCAAGAGCGGCGACTCTATGGGCGATCCCAAGTCGCAGGCACGCAGCCGCCGTGACTTTCTGAATTGCGGTTACTATGCGCCGTTGCGCGATGCGATGGTTGAGTTGGCGCGCAAGCAGGTGTCTGGGCGCGCCGCGCCCGTGAACGGCCCCATGACGCTGCTCGATATTTGCTGTGGCGAGGGCTATTACACCAGCGCCATGGGCGCGGTGCCGGGCGTGGATGCTTACGGCTTTGACCTGGGCAAAGAGATGGTGCGCCTTGCCGCCAAGCGCGGCGATGCGACCTACTTCGTGGCCAACATGAAGGACATCCCCGTGCCTGATGCCGCCTTCGATATGGTGACCGAGCTCTTTGCTCCCTTTAACGAGCGCGAGTTTGCCCGCGTGCTGGCGCCAGACGGTTCACTCTATACCGTGGTGCCGGGTGCCTGTCATCTGTTTGGGCTTAAGGAAGTGCTCTACGACACGCCGTACCTTAACGATGAGAAACTGCCGAAGACTACCGAGCTCGAGTTGGTCGGAACGCAGCGGGTGTCTGCGAATATTACGCTCCGGACGCAGGCCGACATTGAGGCGGTATTCCAAATGACGCCGTACTACTACCGCACGCGCCCTGCCGATAAAGAGCGCCTGGCAAACCTGGACACCCTTCAAACCGACATCGACTTCATCATCGCCGAGTACCGCCACTGCTAGCAACCTGCCAAAAAGGGACAGGTTTATTTTGGCAGGTTTTATCTGGGCAAACGTAAAGGGCCGACCGCGGAGATGCGCGATCGGCCCCTTTTTAGTTGTTTGGCTGCAGAGGTTATGAAAAGCGAGCGCTTACAGGCGGTCCTTGTTCTCGGCCTTAACGGCGTGTGCCTGCTGAATAAAGAACAGGTCGTACACCACGATGACAAAGGCGCCAAAGTTGATGGCGTCGCCGCCAAACGCGGGGAGCGTGAGCATGGCCTGCGCAATCGTGGCGATTGCGGCAACGATGCCAAGCTTAAACGCGCCATCCACCTGCGAAGGCTTGTTGGCACCCTTGATGCCCGCAACACCTGCGGCAAGATCGACAAGGCCCTTGGCGACCAGCACGATCGCGGCGAGCATGGCGTTCGATCCGTAGGTGGACTCGAACTTGCCGGTCGCGATGCCGGCGATTCCAATGACGAGACTGGCGATGCCCAGAACAAAATAAATCAGGGCAAGGATTTTGAGTGTCTTGCGAGCGGCGCTCATAGCTGGTCCTTTCGATGCGGGTGCAGAGAATCTGTCGCACCCAGGTTGCGGCACATATCGTGAAGCACATTGTAGTTCAACGGGGCGATGCGTGCGTTTGAAAGCATCTCTTGCCTGAACGGTCCAACCTTTCAAAAAGGAAAGCTGGGTGTAAGCCAAATCGATGGCAGCGTATGCGCGGCGCTGCGATGATGGGGCCATGGTAAGAGCTGGAGCGAAGGAGGAGCCATGATGTACGGAGCCAAGCAAGTGCGTGAGCCGCGGTCGTTGGGAAGGCGCATGGGTGATTCTGTGATCGCTGCCGTGTGCACGGGATTGATGGCGGCGCTTTGCATTGGGATGCTGTGGGCCATGTCGCATGTGGGACAATAGCGGACGGTTGGGTGCCGGCGTAAACGGCGCTCGCGTATTCGTTTTGCTTGCTAAGGAGTACCCATGGGCGTCGTCGATCCCTTTTCTGTTGCTCGGGCCGCGGGGCTTGAGCTGACCGGGAAGTCCGAGGGCCTCACACTCACCGACGGTACGATGGAGCTGCGTGCCGATTTTACCCGCATGCTTCCGCGGCTCAAGCAGGGCCGTCTGCAGCAAGAGCTACTGGTAAAAGCTGCGCGCACAAAAGGCATCGAGAGCCCATGGGCGATTGATGCCACGGCAGGCTTTGGCGAGGATTCGCTGCTGCTGGCGGCCGCGGGCTTTACCGTCGATCTGTATGAACAGGATTGCGTGATCGCGGCGCTTCTCAAGGATGCCCTGGATCGCGCGGCAGATGATCCGGCGCTTGCGACTGCCGCGGCGCACATGCGCTTACATGCGGGCGAGGATAGCATTGCCGGCCTTCGCCATGCAGCTGAGCTGATCGGGCGGGGCGAGCTTACCGCTCCCGACGTGGTATATCTGGACCCCATGTTTCCCGAGCGCAACAAGAGCGCGGCGGTGAAAAAGAAGTTCCAACTCTTGCACCATCTGGAACAGCCGTGTGCCGATGAGGAGGCGCTGGTCGAAGCTGCGCTCGCGGTGCACCCGCGCAAGGTGGTTATCAAGCGGCCGGTGAAAGGCCCGCTGCTTGCCGGCGTTAAGCCGAGCTATCAGCTTGCGGGCAAGGCCGTCCGCTACGATGTCCTGGTGCCGCCGCGCCCGTAGCTTGCGTGCGATGGCTGGTGCTCCGTCAGCGCCGTGTCGATGCGGGGTCTATTTCCAAGGGTGCGACGTCAGGTGCCACCCGCCGCAGTATTCGCATTTGTAGCAGGCCAAACCGCGCCGCCCGCGGTTTTCGCAGTCGGCCATAACGGCCTCGGCCTCGGCGCGCGTGTCGTAACGGTTTTTGCGCTCGCACGACTTGTAGCGCCAGACTTCATCGCGCTTGGCGTCTAGGGCGTCGCGGCGCTCGTCCTCGCGCGCAAACAGGTCGCTCATATCGCCGCCGGTAGCAGCGCCCAAAAACTCGCTTTTGGCCTTTGACCAGGCGGCTCGCTTTTTGCTTCCCATCTGCTTCGCGCCCTTCTCAAAACGTTGGTATCATTGCCCAATCAATGTGATACCAATAAACGTGAGGTTGCCGCGTGATGATCAGAAAAACCCTCGATACCGACATTCCCGCCGTCATGGCTATCTATGACGCCGCCCGCGCGTTTATGCGCGCGCATGGTAACGCCACGCAGTGGCCCGAGGGCACGCCTTCGGCCGAGCAGCTGGCTGCCGATATTGCCGCTGGTGGCAGTTACGTGTGCGAAGTCGACGGCCGTGTGGTGGCGACGTTTGCCTTTTTACCGGGTCCGGACGAGTGCTATGACGTAATTGAGGACGGTCAATGGCGCAGCGACACTCCATATGCCGTGCTGCATCGCGTGGCATCCGACGGCACCGTGCACGGTATCGCGGCCGCGATGTTTGCCTTTGCCAAGGCGCGCGCCGACCACCTGCGTATCGACACGCACGCGGACAACCTGCCTATGCAGGGCGCGAGCATGAAAGCGGGGTTCGAGCGCGCCGGCGTCGTGTATGTTTCGGACGGCACGCCGCGTGTTGCGTTCGACTGGCTGCGCGAGGCGTAAGAGCAGGGGCGCGTGTCAACAATTCGCGCGAACGAAAATGGTCCCACCCGGGGCCATTTTCGTTCGCTGCGCTGATTTGCAAGCCGGCTTTCGCAAGGCGCGAACCTACGAAAATCGCCGCGCGGCAACGCGGGGCGATGAGCTCGGTCGGGGGATAGGGCCCGCTTCGCCCGCCGGCTCGTAAATTGTATCATCCAGTGTGGAACGAGAATGCCCGTTGCCGCGTGCGATGGGCTCGCAATAAGAGGAGAGCCATGTCGAAGCAAGCTGTCGTTGGAATCTTGGCGCACGTCGATGCCGGCAAGACCACGCTGGCCGAGGCCATGCTGTTCTGCGCGGGTCGCATTCGCAAGCGCGGCCGCGTGGATGACGGCGACTCGCACCTGGATACCAACGCTATCGAGCGCGAGCGCGGCATCACGATTTTCTCGTCGCAGGCAGTGCTCGATCACGGAGATACCCACGTTATGCTCGTGGACGCTCCCGGCCACGTGGATTTTTCGGCCGAGGCAGAGCGCACATTGCGCGCGCTCGACTACGCGATTTTGGTTGTAGGGGCCAACGATGGCGTGCAGGGACACACCGATACCCTGTGGCGTCTGCTTGCGCGCTATGACATCCCGACGTTTATCTTTATCAACAAAATCGATCTGGAGAATCCCGGCCGCGATGTTTTGCTGGCACAACTTGGGCAACGTCTATCCGAGGGCTGCCTCGATGCGAACGAACTGCTGGCGGGCGGTGCCGCTTGGGAGGACGCTGCCGCGTTGGACGAGGCAGCCCTCGAGGAGTTTCTTGAGACGGGTGAGCTTTCCGTCGCAACGCTGTCACGTATGGTTGCCGAGCGCAAGCTCTTTCCCTGCTTTGCCGGCTCGGCGCTCAAGGACCAGGGCGTTGACGAGCTGCTGGATGGTATGTGCACGCTGATGCGTGAGCAGGCGTGGGCCCCGGAGTTCGCCGCGCGCGTCTATCGTGTCAGCCGAGGCGTTCGCGGCGAGCGCTTGGCATGGGTTAAAGTGACCGGCGGCACGCTGCACGCCAAACAGCTGATTAACGGACGTTCCGGCGCCGAGGCATGGGAGCAGAAGGTCGATCAAGTACGTATCTATAACGGCGAGAAGTATGAGCTTGCCCAAGAAGTTGCTGCTGGCGGTATTTGTGCCTTGACGGGTCTTGCGCACGTTCGCCCGGGGGATGCCTTGGGCGCGGAGCCCGGGTGCGATGCACCCGTCATTGCGCCGGTCCTCACCTATACGGTGCTCCCGGGCGAACACGGTGTCCATGCGGTGTTCAAAGCGCTGACCGAGTTGGCGGACGAAGACCCCATGCTCGGCGTAAGCTGGAATACGCATCTTGAGCAGATTCACTTGCAGTTGATGGGCGCCGTGCAGCTCGAGGTCGTGCAGCGGGTGTTGGCAGATCGCTTTGGCCTTTCGATTGAGTTTGAGTCTGGCGGCATTCTCTATAAGGAGACTATCTCGCAGCCGGTCGAGGGCGTGGGCCACTTTGAGCCGCTGCGCCACTATGCCGAGGTGCATTTGCGCCTGGAGCCGTTGCCAGCGGGTTCGGGCGTGCAGTTTGGCACCGTGACCTCGACCGACGAGCTCGATCTTAACTGGCAGCGTTTGGCACTCACCAACGCCATGGAGCGCGACCACCTGGGTGTGCTGACTGGCTCGCCCATCACCGATGTGCGCATTACGCTCACGGGCGGCCGCGCGCATGCCAAGCACACCGAGGGCGGTGATTTTCGCCAGGCCACGTACCGTGCGATTCGCCAGGGACTCATGCAGGCGCGTGAGGCCGGCGCGGCGGTACTGCTGGAGCCGTGGTATCGCTTTGAGCTCGAGGTACCGGGGGAGTGCGTGGGCCGGGCGCTCTCGGATGCCACACGCATGGGTGCCGAGTACGAGCCGCCGACGATGGCGGGAGACCGGACAAAGCTTGTGGGTCGCGTGCCAGCATCCGAGGTGCAGGATTACGCGCTGGAGGTGGCCGCCTACACGAGCGGTCGCGGGCATCTGTACCTGGAGTTCGCCGGCTATGCGGCTTGCCATGATGTCGAGCGCGTCATCGAGACTGCCGCCTATGAGCCCGAGGCCGATCTGCCCAACACGCCCGACTCGGTCTTTTGCTCTCACGGCGCCGGTTACACGGTCAAATGGTACGACGTACCCGCCGCGGCACACGTAAAGGTCGATCCCGCCACCTTCCGCCCCTGGCGTGCAGCAGACGCGGAGTTTTTCGGCCACATGTGACAAAGGGGCAGTTCCTTTTGTTCCATGCTATTGGTATAACTCGGTATAAGTTGGTATAACTATTACCAGGGTTTGCCAATCCGAGGAGGCCGACATGAATCCAAATCCCTTTAAGCCAACGGCAGGCAAGCGGCCTCCGATACTCATCGGTCGCGAGTCGGTTATCGAAGATTTCGAGGAAGGGCTCGATAACGGCGCCGGAGCGCCGGGTAGGCTCATGCTCATTACGGGAAACCGCGGCTGCGGCAAGACAGTTCTCCTGCGGGAGCTGCAACGTCTGGCCAGTGAGCGCGGATGGGCGGTTGTCTCCGATTCCGCTTCGCTTGGCTTATGCGACCGCTTGGCCGACGCGCTTCGCTCGAATAAACCCGTTGTAACGTCAATGGAGTTCGGTCCGTCATTTGGGCGGATGTCAGTCGAGGCGGCGCGAGCAAAGGGCGAGACGTTGCGAGGGCTGGTCAACGAGCGCCTCAAGAAGCTCGGTCCAGGCAAGGGCATACTGTTTGCGATTGACGAGGCTCAATCTGCGTCTATCGAGGAGCTGGCGGCTCTTGCCGTTCTCTATCAACAGGTGCTCGGAGACCAGGATGCCACGGGCTTGTCCGATAGCGACCAGCGCGGCCTTGCGCTTGTTTTTGCCGGCTTACCCAGTATGGTTGACGATCTGCTCGAAGAGCCGAGCGTGACGTTTTTGCGGCGTGCCCAGCAGCGTACGCTGGGGGCGATATCTTTGCCCAAGGTGCGCGATTCGTATATCCAGACGGTCAAAGACGCTGGTCTTTACGTTGACGCGGAGACGGCGGACCTTGCGGCGCGCAAAAGCATGGGGCATCCCTATATGGTTCAGCTGGTGGGCTATTACATGTGGCGGTCTGCTGTCCGGCGTGGCTCGCAGGTCATCGAAAGGCGCGATGTCGAGGATGGCCATGCGGATGCCGCCTCCGAGTTCTACGAAGCGGTCGACGCGCCCCTGTATTATGGATTGCGCAGTCCGCAACGCCTCTTTATCGAGGCCATGGCTGCTGACGAGGGTAAACCGACGCGTATGGCGGATATCATTGAGCGCTGCGACCGTACTCAGAGTTGGGCGAGCAAATATCGCGCAAGCCTGATTCGCGAACGCGTCATCGAGGCTGCCGGATACGGTCTCGTCCGGTTTACCGTGCCCATGCTGGGCGAGTACATTCGCGATCGAGTTTTATGGCATGAGTAGGGTGATAAAGGTGACGGAACAGAAGATGAGCCCGCAGGCTATCGAGGTGCGTGGCGCGCGTGTCCATAACCTTAAGGACATCGATATTGATATCCCGCTGGGAAAGCTCGTGGGTATTGCCGGCGTGTCGGGTTCGGGCAAGAGTTCGCTGGCACTGGGGGTTCTTTATGCCGAGGGCTCGCGTCGCTACTTGGAAGCACTCAGCACCTATACTCGACGTCGCCTGACGCAGGCCGAGCACGCCCAGGTGGACGAGGTATTGCACGTACCGGCGGCCCTCGCATTGCATCAGCGCCCCAGCGTGCCGGGCGTGCGCTCGACCTTTGGTACCATGACCGAGCTCAACAACAGCCTGCGTCTGCTCTTTAGCCGTTGCGCCCATCACGTGTGCCCGCACTGCGGGGCGCGCGTGGAGCCGAGCCTTAACGTGGCTGCGGGCCTGTCGCTCACGTGCCCTGCATGCGGTCGCGAGTTCTACGCGCCGAGTGCCGAGGACCTTGCCTTTAACAGCGGCGGTGCGTGTCCCACCTGTGGTGGCACCGGTGTCATGCGCGAGGTGGACGAGGCGAGCCTGGTGCCCGATGAGTCAAAGACCATCAACGAGGGTGCGGTCCTTCCCTGGGGCACGCTCATGTGGGATCTGATGAAGCAGGTGGCAGGCGAGATGGGCGTGCGTACCGACGTGCCGTTTAACCAGCTCACGCCTCAAGAGCGCGACATCGTGTTCCACGGCCCGGCGGTTAAAAAACACATTCTCTACGTGCCCAAAAACGGCGAGGGCGCCACGCCGCTCGACTTTACCTATTACAACGCCGTCTATACCGTTGAGAATGCGCTCGCCAAGGTCAAGGACGATAAGGGCTTAAAACGCGTTGCTCGCTTTTTGCGCGAGGGAGCATGCCGCGATTGCGGTGGCACGCGTCTCTCCGAGGCTGCGCGCCAGCCCCAGGTGCGCGGTATCAATCTGGCGCAGGCGGCGGCCATGACGCTGGGCGAGGCGATTGAGTGGGTGCGCGGGGTGCCCGCATCCTTGCCGCCCGAGATGCGGCCCATGGCGACGGATATCTGCGATTCGTTTTTGAGCGCGGCCCGTCGCCTGGTCGACTTGGGCCTCGATTACCTTTCGCTCGATCGTGCTGGCGCCACGCTCTCCACGGGTGAGCGCCAGCGCGTGCAACTTGCTCGCGTGGTGCGCAACCGATCGACAGGCGTGCTTTATGTGCTGGACGAGCCTTCGATCGGCTTGCATCCTGCCAATGTCGACGGCTTGGTAGGCGTGATGCGCGATCTGGTGGATGACGGCAACACCGTGGTTGTTGTCGACCACGACACGCGCGTGCTGGCGGAGGCTGATTATCTGGTCGAGATGGGCCCCGTTGCCGGAGCAGGCGGCGGCAACGTGATCGCTGCTGGTACGGTAGACGAGATCGAACAATCGCAGGGCAGTCGCATCGCGCCGTTTTTGCGCTCAGAGTCCAAGCGCTTGCGTCCGCAGGTGACTGACGACGAAATGTTCGACCAGGGCCATATCCGTATGGCGACCGATACCATCCATACCGTCAAGCCGCTCGAAGTCGATATCCCGCGCGGCCGCCTTGTCGCGGTAACGGGCGTTTCGGGTTCGGGTAAGACGACGCTCGTGCTCGAGACGCTCATCCCGGCGCTTAAGGCACAGGCAGCTGGCGAGCGCTTGCCACGCCATGTGCGCTGGATCGATGCCGAGGGCATCGCCCGTGCCAACCTGATTGACGCCACGCCCATCGGCGCCAACGTGCGCTCGACGGTGGCGACTTATGCCGACATCCATGATGAGTTGCGCCGCGCCTTCGCCCGTACGCCCGAGGCCAAGGCGGCCGGCTACAAGGCGGGTGCCTTTAGCTACAACACCGGCGCCTTGCGCTGCCCTACGTGCGACGGCACGGGCTCGATATCGCTCGACGTGCAGTTTTTGCCCGACGTCGAGATCGTCTGCCCGGCATGCCGTGGTTCGCGCTACGCCGAGGCCGCCTCGCATATCCATCGCGAGGGCAAGGACGAGAGCCTGCTTACGTTGCCGCAGCTCATGGACATGAGTGTGGACGAGGCCCTCGACGCCACGGTGGGGCTCAAAAAGGTGCAGGCGCGCTTGCAGACCTTGCACGACCTGGGCCTGGGTTATCTCACGCTTGGCGAGCCCACACCGGCGCTTTCGGGCGGCGAGGCACAACGTCTTAAGCTCGCGAGCGAGATGGGCCGCGTGCAGGATGATGCCGTATTCGTATTTGATGAGCCCACGATTGGCCTGCATCCGCTCGATGTTCAGGTGTTGCTGAGCGTGTTTGACGGCCTTGTTGCCAAGGGCGCCACGGTTGTCGTGATCGAGCACGACCTCGATCTTATCCGTAACGCCGATTACGTGATCGACATGGGCCCGGGCGGTGGCGATGCGGGCGGGCAAATCGTCTGCGCCGGCACGCCGGCGGATATCGCGGTCTGCTCCAAGAGCATTACCGGACGCTACCTATAGACAACAAGGCAAAGGGACAGCCCCTTTGCCTCATTGACTTCTATTTCACGCATTGAGCCGTGAGATAGTCGCGGAAGAATGGCAATTCAAATGCGACGAGCCCTCGTCCTCGTTCTCCGATGATGCCGGCATCTATCATGCGGCGTCGGTAGCGGGAGACCTGCTGTGGCGAACGCTTAAGGCGCTCGACAAGGTCAGCGGTGGTGGACTCTTCCTCGTCATCGAGCATGGCGATGAGGAATCGCTTGTCCTCTGCAGTGAGTTCCCGATAGGTTGCCGCGAGGATTCGGTCGTCCATCTCGTCGCGCGCGATTTTGATTCCCAGGTCAAAGTCGCGTGACGAGATTTCCTTCGAATCGCTTGTGAGATCCCAGGCACGGTAGCCTACGAGTTGCAATAGGAAGGGAAAACCAGAGATCGAGCGAACGGCTCTATCGATTCCCTCGACATCTGCCAGGCGATCGTTTTCCTGGATCGTGCGAATCAAGGCCTCGCGTACGTCATAGTCGGCAATGCGACCCAGATGATATTGTTGGGCGCGGCGAAGGAACGAGACCGTCTTGTGGTTCAGCAACGTCGAGACGTTGTTGGGAAGCCCCGCCATGAGCAGCGCGACGCGTTTCCCATCGGTCACAAAGTGCTGATACGTCGCTGCGAGCTGAATCATCTCGTCGAGTGTCGGGTCTACCTCGTCAACCGTGACGAGCAGACCGGTGCCCGCCTCGTTGAGCTGGTCGATGATGTCGCTCATGCGATAACGCCAGGTTGAGGCATCGTGAACGCGATTGACCTCGATGCTGCCGAGCGGTGCAATTCCGAGACCGGTGACTTCGAAGTGGCTGGACGAGTCGATGAGATGGGCTGCGGCGCGTTTCGCCCCGAACTCGATTTCCTCAAGCATTCCCGGGAGCGCGGTCGTCTTTACGGCTATCCAGCCGTGGGATTCCGCCCTTGTCGCGAGCGACGACATGAGAGCGGTTTTACCGGTTCCACGCGCGCCTGAGAAGATCGAGGTCAATTCTGGGCGCCTGCGCTGGCTCAAGAAGGCGCGGTCCAAATCCCGAATAATCTGTTGTCTGCCAGCGAGATGGGCAGGAACCTCGCCAAAACTGGGGGTAAACGGGTTCTCGAGATATTTCACAAGGCTCTCCTTTCACACCGCCGTTTAATTTCATTTTACTTTAGTTAATTCTGATTAAAAGTGATGGCTCTTTATCTAGAGCATCAATTAGGCGTGTGTGCCGTCGGCGTGGCGCTTGAATGTGACAAAGGGTCAGTCCCTTTGTCACATTCCCGGAAAGCCTGTTTGGCGTAGGGCTTCGTAGAGGACGATGGCGGCGCTGTTGGAGAGGTTGAGTGCGCTGATGCGGTAGTCGTCCGGGTTGACGAAGTTGCCGCAGATATCCTGCTGAAGGATGGTCTCGTGGCTGTCCTCGGTATGTCCGAGCGATTCCTCGTGAGCTTCCCAGGCCTCGGCGTTATCGAGTGAGTCACAATCGCGCAGCATCGGGATGCGCTCGCAGCGCTCGGGCGCCGCGGCAAGCAGTGGCTCGGGAATGCCCGAGCTCTCGCTGCCAAAGACCAAATAGTCACCGTCGCGGTAGGTGCTTTGCGCATAGGTGCGGCGTGCCTTTTTGGTCAGCAGATGCAGATGGCCATCGGCGGGGGAGAGGCCGTTGCGCGCAAGGAAATCCTCCCAGCCGGCATAGGTCGTCACGTCCAAATTTTGCCAGTAGCCCAGACCGGCGCGACGTACCGTCTTGTCATCGAGGGAAAACCCCAGCGGCTCCACCAGATGCAGATGGGCACCGGTGACCACGCAGGTACGGCCGATATTGCCCGTATTGGCCGGAATCTCGGGCGCATACAGCACGATATTGAACATGAATCTCCTTGGCTCAGAACGAAAAACCACCACGAAGGGCACCTTCGTGGTGGTTTGGCGGTTACGTAGGCGGAAAAATGCCCGCTTGGATAAACCTAGGCGCGGTGCCAGTCGGTCAGGCAGGCATCGAGGGAGGCGATGAGCGCATCCTTGTCCATGTGACGGCCGATGATGCACAGGCTTGTCATGCGGTCGCCCGTCTCGTCGTCCCAAATCTGCATGATCTCGGGGTTCTCGTCGATAATCTTCTGCTTCTCGCCCTCGGGCGCAGAGTCAACGAACAGACCGTTCTCCATCAGGCGCATCTGGTGGCCGGCCTGCTCGAACATGTAGCACATGTCCGGATCGCCGGTCTGCCACAGCGGACCCTTGACGCGGATGACCTCGTCGGGCCACTCCTGCTCAACAAAATCGGTGAACTTCTGCAGGTCAAACGGCTTGCGGCGCGAGTACACAAAGGTCTCGATGTCGTACTCGAGCACCTCAGGGTCGTCGTGCTCCTCGGGATGCTCCATGGCCTCGATCCAGGCGGCGGAGTTGTAGGCGCGCATAAAGTCGAAGCGGTCGGTATCGAGCAGCTCCTCCATGGGGACCTCGCCGTTTTGGGCCTCGACGATCACGGCGTCCTTCTGCAGGCTGCGCACGATGGCCTTGAGCTCGGCGATCTGCTCGGGCGTTACGGTATCGGTCTTGTTAAGGATCAGCGTGGAGCAGAACTCGATTTGCTGGATGAGCAGGCTTTCGATGTCGTCCTCGTCGATATCCTCAGCCAGCAGGTCGCGACCGCCGTTGAACTCGTCGTACATGCGGGCGCAGTCGACCACGGCCACGATGTTGTCGAGCGCGAGCTTGGGCTCGCCGCCCACCTTGGCCTCGTCGCAGAAGCTCGAGATGGTGTAGGCGATGGGGATAGGCTCGCAAATACCCGATGCCTCGATGATGATGTAGTCGAACTTGCCCGAATCGGCAATGCCCTGCAGCTGGTTGGCCAGGTCGTCCGAAAGCGTGCAGCAGATGCAGCCGTTGGTGAGCGGGATGAGGTCGTCGGTCTCGGAAAGGCCGCCGTCGGCGATAAGGCTGGCGTCGACATTGATCTCGCCGATATCGTTGACGATCACGGCGGCGCGGATGCCGCCGTCGTTAGCGAGGATGTGGTTGAGCAGCGTGGTCTTGCCGGCACCGAGGTATCCGGTAAGCATGATGATCTTCACGGGTTTGTTGGGCATGTGCCCTCCTTTGTTAGACATGGCTTACAGTTGAATCTTATGCCAAACGCCTGCTCTTATACCCACGCGCCGGCAAATAACACAGGCTACTCCCAGGCTCCCCATACATCGGGGCAATAACCGACGGTGGCCTTTTTGCCGTTGCGCACGATGGGCTCGGCTAGAACCTGCTGGTTTTCGAGCAGTTTGTCGAAGCGCTGGCTAGGGGTGAGGTGCTGGATGAGCGCGAGCGTCTCCTCGTCCTTGGCCTTGGGGTTGAGCAGCTTGTCGATGCCGCCGACCGCCTGCATCACGCTCGTGAGCTCGCCCTTGCTCATCTCCTTTTCCCTAAGGTCAATAAACTGCACCTTAATGCGGCGCTCCTTAAAATAGCGCTGGGCCTTCTTGGTATCGAAAGACTTTTTGGTTCCAAAAATCTGGATATTCATGCTCCGCCGCTCTATCGAATGAAGTTGGTCGTTGCTCGATCTGCCTCGGGTGCGTTGATACCGGCGGCCTGTCCTGCCTCGATACAGCGCAGGAGCCAGGCCATGTTTTTGCCGATGTTTCGCATGGTGGCAAGGCCCTCGGCATCCCCATCGGCGTCGCCGGGCACGCGGCCAAACACGTTGTTCCAGTAGGTGGAGGCAACCACAGGCATTTGCTTAATGGTGAAGTACTTGTTGAGCACATCGAACGTGGTCGACGTGCCGCCGCGACGGGCGACGGCGACCGCGGCGCCGGGCTTGTGCTCAAAGGCATGCCCGCCTGCATAGAAGGCGCGATCGAGGGCTGAGAGGATGCGTCCGCTGGGATGCGCATAGTAGACGGGGGAGCCAAAGACAAAGCCATCTGCCTGCTCGGCGGCAGCGATGAGCTCGTTCACCACGTCGTCGTCAAAGGTGCAGCGACCGCCAAGCTTGCCGCACTGGCCGCAACCGATGCAGTCGCGAATGGGCTTGGCGCCCAGCTGGAACACCTCGGTATCGATGCCCTCGGCGTTGAGTTGCTCGGAGACCTCGGCGAGTGCGCGGGCGGTATTGCCGTTTGCCTTGGGACTGCCATTGACCAAAAGAACCTTCATCACAAACTCCCTCTGCTGTTGGTGACTTCTGCAGAGGATTATCGCACGATGGGGGAGGCGGTGCGGGCGCGGTGCTAATCCAGTTTGGTACCTGGCACCTGCACGGCTTTACCGAGCAACGCTTTGAGCTCGTTCAAAATGGAAACGGGCTGTCGATTGACAGCGTCCAGATGAAGCGTCGCCACACGAATGGGCGGCTGATATTCAAGCGAGCCGATGAGCACGGGAGAACCCAGGAATCGTTCGATTTCGTTTGCGAGCTCGTCGATTGCCTCGGGGCCGAGCTCATCGAAAAGCGCCACGAACATTGGTCCCGTCGAGCGGAACAAGCGACCCTTGCCGCGCGAACAGTCCATGAGGCAGGCGGCGCTTTCGGCGAGCACGCGGTCGCCTGCATCGAATCCAAAGCGGGCATTGACTTCGGCGATATCGTCGACCTTAATGGCAATAAAGCCTGCCTCGCGCGCCACGCGGCGCATCTCTCCAATGGCGTTGACCAGGGCGTGAATATCGCCCAAGCCGGTCACGGAATCGGTCGTATCTGCCAAGCTTCGGTTGATGATAATGCCCACATACATGCCGGGCTCGGTATCGGTGCCGTCCAAGCGGTAGCCCGTGCAGTCGCAAAGCACGTATTTTCCGGTGGCATCCATTACGCGATACTGCATGTAGTGGAAGTGCCATGTGCCGTTTATCACCATGTCGAGCTCGGCACGTACGTTGTCGCGGTCCTCGGGATGAACGCGGGCGAGCCACATGTCGAGTGAGTTAAAAGGGTGCTGGGAGGGCAGGTCAAAATCGCGCACGGCGTTAACCGACCATTGCGATTCTCCCGTATCGAGATTGAGGATAAACGGATAGCGCGTCTCGGAGCTCATGGAGATCGCTTGGAACACCCGGTCGTTGCAGGGAAGCTGATCGACGATTGGGCGTTGCGGCGCGTCATCGTCTTTCGGTTGCTGCACACGATGCATAAGCTTATAGCGATACATCTTGCGATCGGCATCCATCGTCATCTGGCGACGCGTGTCGCCAGCAAGTGGATCGACGCGCGAGCAGCCAAAGCTAAAGCTGCCGATCATGGGCGCCTTGCCACCTGAGCTCGCCTCGATCAGCCTGGTACGTACCTGCTCCAAGCGCTGCTCGAGTTCAATCTCGTTTGCGGAGGGCGAGATGAGCACAAACTCGTCTCCACCGATACGGAACAGCATCTCATCGTGCTCCATGGTTTCGGAGAGCGTGCGGCAGATGCTCAGAATATAGCGATTGCCTTCGGCGTGGCCAAACCTATCGTTGCAATGCTTGAGATGGTCGATGTCAATATAGGCGCAGGTGAAGGGGTCGCCTTTGCGCCAGAGTTGCTCGACGTGACGGTCGAATCCGTTGCGGTTGCCCAAGTTGGTGAGCGGATCGATATAGGCGTTGCGCTCAAGCAGCTGGCGCTCTTGTTGCAGGATGGCATGCGTCTTTTGCAGTTGCTCACCAACGGCGCGTAGCTCAGCAGGCAGCGCGGCAACATCGAGTTCGGCGGTCGAGACGCCGTTCGCAAGTCGCTGAAGATAGGCAATAATCGATTGCTCGCCCAGGCGATATGACTCGTTCATGATGGATAACCTCCTTGGGCGGAACAACGGTTTGTATCATATCCCCAATTCGGTTTGAATTGGGGATATAAGTTAGCTAATGGAGACAAATGCCCCCTTCGACGGTGGCGTTTTGCGCGCGAGCGTATCAGTTGTTATTGCCACCATCGAGCAATGCCTCAAAATCCTTCGCAGGCATGGGGCGGTAGTAGAGGAAGCCCTGAGCGTAGCGGGCGCCCATTTGTCGTAGCATGTTTGCCTGCTCATTTGTCTCGACGCCTTCGACCACGACGGGCAGATGGAGCGACTGCGCCATTTCGAGCATCGATGAAATGATTTGCGTGCTGCGGCCTTGATCGCGGTCGGTGGGCACAAAGGTGCGGTCGAGCTTGATGACGTCGACGTTGACGTTCTTGAGCATCGCGAGCGTGGACTGACCGGTGCCAAAATCGTCCATATAGGTCGAGAAGCCGCGGGTGTGCAGATCTGCGGTCAGCTTATCCACGGCCTCGGATTCTCCCGTATAAGCCGTCTCGGTGATCTCGATACGCATGAGCTCGGGCGGTAGGTTGTATTGGGCGGCGAGCGCCCCCATATGTTCGGCAACGTCGCAGGCAAGGATATCCACGCGCGACACATTAAGCGAGACCGGAACCACGCGAAGACGGCGATCGAGACGCTCGCGAAGCCATATGGCGACACCCTGCCAAATGTACTTGTCGAGCGTCACTACAAAGCCGCTTTCCTCGAGTGCGGGGATAAACGTTGTGGGCGAAATGAGAGAGCCGTCCTTGTCAATCCAGCGGGTGAGTGCTTCGGCGCCAATAATCTCGCCGGTTTCCATATCGACCTGGGGCTGAAGATAGTACGTGATGCGACCATTTGACAGCGCGTACTGGAATTCGGTCAGCGTGCGGTGGAACGCGACTTCGCGCTCGTACTCCGCGGGGCGGAAAATAGCAATGCGCTCCTTAAAGTCGTTTTTTGCGCGTCGATTGGTAAACATGGCCTTTGCCTGCGCATCGATGGTGATTTCCTCATTGGAGTCGATGGGGTAAACGCCCATGGACGGCCAAAAACCTACGCCGTCATCATGTCTGGCTACGGCCTCGCGAACGCGGTTGTAGATTTGATGGACGGTGATGTGCTTAAAGGGGATGAGTACACAAAAGTCATCTTGGCCCCAGTACCCTGCGACGCCCATATCGGCATTCTCGATGTCCTTGAGGACCGTGCCCACATCGGCGAGTACGCGGTCGCCCTCGGCCTGGCCGTGCCATTCATTAAACAGGCGCATGTGGCCCATGTCGACTGTGGCGATGCACCAGGTGCCGTTGCGCCTTGCCTCGAGAAATGCGTTGGCGCGCCGCATAAACTCGCTGGGTCGATAGAGGCCCGTGAGCGAGTCGATACGTTCAGCTATGGCGCTTTTGCGCTCCGCCTCGGGTATGGGGAGGCTGTCGTTGGGAACAAGCCCGCCGGCCGTGCGAAGGCGACGGTCGAGTTCGCCTAAAACGGCGGTCGCTTGATGGGTTAAGTGCTCGTAAAAGGCCGGGACGACAAGGCAGACGGGAGTAATGGTGTCGCCTGCGATTCGAACAGGAGCGAAAACGGCTTCTTTAAGGTGGCGGGTCAGTTGCTCGAATGCCTCGTGGTCTAGTTCGTTGCTGAGCACGACGAACTGGACGCTTCGTGAACGGTAGACCCGGCTCCTGCCGCGGGTGATCGACAGCATGCGGCCTGCGTATTCGGCAAGCATGTTGTCGACAGCCTCGGCCCCGTAGAGCTCGTTGAGTTTTGTCGTGCCACGAACGCGCACCGCTATAAGCCCTGTCTCGCAACGATCGCGGCGGCAGGCGTCGATGGCGTTGACCAGCATGCGCTGCGTTCCGAGGCCTGTGGCAGCGTCGACGGTTTCGGCAAGTGAGTGGTTGACGAGCTCGCCGACATAGAGCGAGGGGACATTTCCGTCGCCGTCGATACGAAACCCGCGAGCACGGCAAAGGACGTAGTCGCCGACGGCGTTGCGCACACGATACTGCATGACGCGACGGTGCTTGGTGCCGTTGTAGACTTGGTCGATGTCGTTGATGCAGGCCTCAAGGTCGTCGGGATGGACGCGCGTTTTCCAGTAATCGCGACAGTTGTCTATGTGCTCCGAGGGAAGGCCAAGATCGCGCAAGGCACCTTGTGACCAAAGGGTGCGATGTTTGTCCAAGTTCTCGATAAAGAAATAACGGCCCTCGTTGAGCATCGAAAAGGCGTCAAAAATACGATCGCTTATTTCGAAGTCGTCGGCGTGGACTTGCGTGATATTGCGTCGATCGAGGTGCATGGCATGACGTAGCTTGTAGTCGTACATGCGATGGTCGGCATCGAGCGTCATGCGATTGGAAGCTTCGCCCAGGGCGGGGTCGGCATGTGACACTCCGTAGCTAAACGAGTGGGGCATCTCGGAATCGTTGTTTTTGAGCAGAACCGTTCGGCAGTGTTTCAGACGTTCGGCGAGGTCGTCCTCGGTTGCAATCGTAGATAGGATGGCAAACTCGTCGCCGCCTATGCGAAACGCCGCTTCGCCCACCTTCATATACAGCTTAAGATAGAGACTTACCTGCAAGATATAGCGGTTGCCCTCGTCATGCCCAAAGACGTCGTTGCAGTGCTTGAGATTGTCGATATCGATGAACGCCATGGTAACGGGGGCGTCCTGCTCCCAGAGCTCCTCGAGGGAACGGGCAAAGCCGCCACGGTTGCCAAGCCCGGTAAGCTGGTCGGTAAAGGCAGTCCTGATCAGATCCTCCTGCCGTTCGAGAAGGTCGCGGACGGTCTTTTCGAGCGTTTCGGTGTAATTGCTGACAGTTTCCATGTTCTAAGCGACTTTCTGAGGTCGGGGCGGATTGCGTCGGGCGAGCTCGTTGTGTACACGCGTCGTTGCTCAGCGCTTTGCATGTATCCAGGCCCCCGCCTTGCCGCGTTGTTGAGTTAATTTGTCGGCTAATGTTCGCTGTTGATAACAGCTGAGTAGTGTAAACAATAGTGCACAATTATATATGGGTGCACATGCTGTGGGCGGCTATTATTCGACAAGCGGTAGCGCGACGATGCGATGTTCGATAAAAATGCGACTGGGACGATATATGTTGACGGGTATACTTGTCCCGTTTTAAAACGCAGGAACGGAGATGGTCGCATGGCACAGTCAAATATGACGCGCACGGTGGGGCTGGCGCTCGAGGGAGGCGGCTACCGCGGTATGTATACGGCGGGCGTGCTCGACGTTTGGATGGAGCACGGTTTGACCTGCGACCATATGGTGGGCGTCTCGGCGGGCGCGGCGTTTGGCTACAACTTTAAATCGCGCCAGATCGGCCGCGCCATTCGCTATAACAAGGCCTATTGCGCCGACAAGCGCTATGCGAGCGTGACCAGCTGGCTGCGAACCGGCGATATGTACAATGCCGACTTTGCTTATCACGAGGTGCCTATCGAGCGCGATCCTATCGACTTAGAGGCGTATCGCACCTGTCCCATGCGATTTACGTGCGTGTGTACCGATATCGAGACGGGCAAGGCCGTCTATCACGATCTGCCGTATGGCGACGAGCGCGATATCGAGTGGATTCGGGCGTCGTCGGCAATTCCCGTGGCGACGCGTCCCGTTGCTATTGACGGGCATAAGTATCTGGATGGTGGCGTGGCTGATTCTATTCCCAGCGCGTGGCTGTTTGCGCAGGGGTATGACCGCAATATCGTGGTACTCACGCAGCCGGCGGGCTTTGTGAAGCAGCCCAACAGCGTGATGCCCATGCTGCGGCGCGTGTTCCGTCACTATCCGGAGTTTGTCGCAGCGCTTGAGCATCGGCATGAGGTCTACAATGCCACGCTCGATGACCTGGCACGTCGCGAGGCTGCCGGCGAGATCTTTGTGGTGCGTCCGAGCGAATCGGTGAAGGTGCCGTCGCTGTGTCGCGAGCCCGATGAACTTGAGCGCATCTACCAGATTGGTCGCCGCGATGCGGAGGCGACCTTGCCGGCACTGGAGGCATATCTGGCAGGGTAGAGGCTGCTGCCGCCATCTCGGCGGAAAGCACATCCCGGAATGGAGGCTCAAACTGGGATGCGCTTTCCATTGCTGAAGATATGAGGCTGCGAATCAGCTGCTCGGCCTAGACTTACGCCTGCTGCCAGGTGTCGACGAGCTCCTTGGCCGCGGCGTAGGGGTCATCGGCGCTGCAGACGGCGCTCACCACGAAAAAGCCGTCGACGCCGGTGGCCTTGAGCTGTGGCAGGTCGGCCGTCTTGACGCCGCCGCCCACCACGATGGGCACGGGGCTTGCCGCGTGGAGGGCGGCCAGGTCCTCAAAGCTCTTGGTGATGATAGAGCCGTCGGCCGCGCGTCCGCAGTCGCGCTTGGTCTCGGTCTCGTGGAGTGGGCCGATGCCCAGGTAGTCGACTAGGCTCATGTCGGCGGTCTTGACGTACTCGAGCATCTCCTCGCAACGGGCGGAAAGGCCCACGATGGCGTTGGGCCCCAGCAGCTTGCGACAGACCTCGACGGGAATGTCGCTCTGACCCACGTGCACGCCGTCGACAGCAATGCCCTGCTCGCGCGCGGCGAGTACGCAGTCCAGGCGGTCGTCAATCAGCAAAGCGACCTGACCGGTCTTGCCGGCCTGTGCGATTGCCTGCGCGGCGTCGCCGGTCAGCGCAATGATCTCGCGGGCGCTTGCCACCTTGGAGCGCACCTGGATGCAGGTAAAGCCGGCGTCGAGTGCCTGGGCCACCACATCGCCCACGGGGCGCCCGAGCGTGTTTTCGGGGCCGAGCACCAGATAGGCCGAGATATCAAGGTTGTCGCGGATACTCATCGTGTTTCCTCCTGCTTTTTGATCTGAGCTTCCATGCGCTCGAGCTTGCCGGTCATGGTGTCGGTAAATCCGGGTCGAATATCGGCTTTGAGCACGACTTCGGTGCGGATGCCCTTGCTCGCCAACACAAAGGTTGCGTCGCGCACGACCTGCATGACCTCGTCCCAGTCGCCCTCGATCTCGGTGAACATCGAGGTGGTGCGGTTGGGAAGGCCGCTCTCGCGAATGACGCGCACGACCTCGGCGACCTCGGCGGACAGCTCATCGCCGGTGCCGCACGGGGCGATGGCCACGGCGACGAGCGTATTCATGCCGGCATCGGTTGCGGGCTCGGACATGGCCTATGCCTCCTCGAGGTCGAGCTGGTTGTTGGCGATGTCCTGGGCGGTTGCGCGGTAGAGCTCGTCGATAAAGGCGACCTTAAAGCTTGCCGGGGCGTCGGCGACAGCGGCGGCACGCGAGCCGGCAACGTTGTAGACGGCGGTGCCGCAGACGGCGGCCGTAAACGGGTCGGCAGCGCAGGCGTACACAGCCAGCACGCCGCCTTGCGAGCAGCCGCAACCGGTGATCTTGGACATGAGCGGGCTGCCGCCGTGGGACTTGGCCACGGTCATGCCGTCGGTGATCAGGTCGACTTCGCCCGAGACCACAACGGCGCCGCCGGTGTAGCGGGCGAGCGCCACGGCGGCATCGCGGGCGGCGTCGACCGTGTCGGTGGTATCGACACCGCGCACGCGGCTCAGATCGGCCGCCTCGCCCTCAAGACCCCACAGGCCGGCGAGCGCGATGATCTCGGAGGCGTTGCCGCGCACGATGGCGGGCTTGTACTGCTTAAGCTCGTTTACCAACTGGGTGCGCAGACTGCCGATGCCCAGACCCACCGGATCGAGCACCCAGGGCTTGCCGGCGTCGTGTGCCGCCTTGGCCGCGCGGGGAATCGTCTGCTCGTAGATGGGGAAGAGCGTGCCCATATTGAGATAGATGGCGCCGCCGCCGGCAACGAGCGCCTCGCCCTCGTCGGGAAGATAGACCATGGCGGCCGATCCACCCACAGCGAGCTGCGCGTTGGCGACAAAGTCGATCGTCACCGTGTTGGTGATGGAGCCGGCCATCGGATTGGTGGTGCGAATCTCCTCCACGGCCTTGACCATATGTTGCTTAAGCTGTTCCGAATCAATCACTGCACATGCCTCCTTGGCATAGAAAAGGGGCGCTGTGCATAGACAGCGCCCCTGTAAAGGCGGCATGCTCCCTACGCCAGCATTAACTGACAGGTTCAAAGGATTGGGCCCCATGCCCTCTCAGCCTTGTGGTTTGCACCGCCGGCACTCCCGCATCGAATCTGTTGTTCCCTATACTAGCGCACCTGCCAAAAAGGGACAGGTTTATTTTGGCAGGTAACAACTGGGACTTTGCGTTTTCCCAGATGAAACCTGCCGAAATAAACCTGTCCCTTTTTGGCAGGTCGGTACAATAGATGGGATTAAGAATGACCGAGGGGACTCTATGATCAAACTTGTGCTGACCGATATGGACGATACACTGATTCCAGCCGGGCATGACGGCGCCAGCGACTACGCCATTGAGGGTATTCATGCCATGCAGGCGGCGGGTTTGCACTTTGGGCCGGTTTCGGGTCGTCAGCCGTCCGCGATGGGCTGGATGTTCAAAAACCGTTCCGGGTGTTATTCGACCGGTGCGTTCTGTAACGGCCAGGTGATGTTTGTTGACGGCGAAGTAGTCGCCTCGCGCGCAATCGACAACGATGCTCTGATGCGTTTGGCCGACTATCTGGAGCAAGAGACCGACGATACATTTCTAAAAGTCTACAGCCTGGGCGATGACTTTTGGGGCAACGATGCCCATTGTGTGACGAGTGACCCCGAGCGCGTTCGTCGCGCCATGGAGTCGGGCGGCAACGCGTGGCTCAAAGGCGAAGAGGCCCCATGTCGTCCCGTCGTCGATGACGCGTCGGTGTTTAAGGCGAATATCTGGAGTGCCCGTTCGCGTGAGGAGCTCGCGGAGCTACGTGAGCGCGTTGCCGCTGAGGTGCCGGAACTCTCGCTTGTGTTTCCCAACAACCGAGTGCGCCTGTTCGACATCCTTCCGGCTGGTTGGGACAAGGGCTGCGCTGCGCTGGAGCTGGCGCGCGCTTTGGGCCTGACGCCCGACGAGGTGGCCGTATTCGGCGATTCTGATAACGATTTGCCCATGATCGATGCCGTTCCTAACTCCGTTGCAGTCGCCAATGCCAACGAGGCCGTCACGGCTGCCGCACGCTGGCATATTGGCGCTGCGGCAGATGATGCGGTTGCCGGGGCTCTGCATCAGATTGCCGCCTGCGCCGCGACGGGGGAGATGCCGTCGTTTATGCGTCAAATGGACGCGGCAGGTTTTGGCGTCACGAACGTCTAGGGAGAAGGCTATGAAGCTCCAGCAGCTCAGATATGTTGTTAAGGTTGCCGAATGCGGTAGCATCACCGAGGCCTCGCGCCGGCTCTTTGTGTCGCAGCCCTCGATTACCGCGTCGATTCGCGATCTCGAAAACGAGATGGGTGTGCATATCTTTGAGCGCACCAACAAGGGCGTCATTGTGTCCGAGGAAGGCGAGACCTTCTTGGGCTACGCGCGCCAGGTGCTCGACCAGGCCGACCTGCTCGAGGGCAAGTACAAAGGCACGTCCGAGCAGGTGCCGCACTTTAGTGTGAGCTGCCAGCATTATTCCTTTGCCGTTAATGCGTTTGTCGATGTGATCCGCGAGTTCGATGCCGCGCGCTACGACTTTACCCTGCGCGAGGAGCAGACCCACGAAATTATCGAGGATGTCGCGCATATGAAAAGCGAACTCGGCATCCTGTATCTGTCGGAGCACAATCGCGAGGTCATCGAGCGCATGCTTGCCGCCAACGAGCTCGTGTTCGAAGGGCTCTTCTGCGCCACGCCGCATGTCTTCGTCTGCGCCGACCATCCGCTGGCGGGCCGCTCCAGCGTGACGCTCGAGGATCTGGAAGACTACCCGTTCCTGTCCTACGAGCAGGGCAGCTACAACTCGTTTTACTATTCCGAGGAGCTGACCTCGACGTTCGAGCGTCGCAAAAATATCCGCGTGCGCGACCGTGCGACGTTGTTCAATTTGGCCATGGGCCTCAACGGCTACACGGTATGCTCGGGCGTGATCAGCCACGAGCTCAACGGCCCCGGCATTATCTCGATTCCGCTCGACGTGGACGAGTACATGGAGATTGGCATCATCACGCGCAAGAACACGACGCTCACGCGCTACGGTCGGGCCTATATCGACGCGATTCGTCAGCATATCTAGGCTGCTGTGCTCCGCACGGTTCAAGTCTCTTTATGACAGTCCAGACTGATATAGGAAGCATCTATATCAAACTGTTATAAACGTATATTTTACGATGACCATATGAGCGCTCATACTCTGTCCCAGTAAAGCAACCAATGCAAAGGGAGATATCTATGAGCACTTCGATTCAACCGAACGCGCCGTTTCGTGCCGATATCGTCGGCAGTTTTCTTCGTCCGCAGGCTGTAAAGGATGCCCGTGCCGCCTATGTCGCGGGTAAACTCGACGCTTCCGGCCTTAAGGCCGTCGAGGACGAGGCCATCCGCGACTTAGTGGCCAAGCAGAAGGCCGCCGGCCTGCAGGTGATCACCGATGGCGAGTTCCGCCGCAGTTACTGGCACCTCGATTTTATGTGGGGCCTTAACGGCATTGAGCGCCGCACCTCACGCACGGGTTATATGTTCCATGACGAGGAGACGACGGCCGACACCGCCGTGGTTACCGGTCCCATTAGCGGCGAGAACCACCCGTTCGTCGAGCATTTTAAGTTTGTCAAGGCGCTTGAGGGGGAGGGCCAGGTCGCGCGTCAAACCATTCCGGCGCCGATCCAGACGTTCTCGGAGGTTACGCTCGACCGCTGCGATGGACAGCAGGAGAGTCTGCGCGCCGTCTACAAGACCGATGAGGAACTTGCCGACGCCATTGCAGCCGCTTATCGCACGGTGATCGCCGACCTGTATGCCGCGGGCTGCCGCAACATCCAATTTGATGACTGCACCTGGGGCATCTATTGCGATACGGACTTTGTGTCCAAGACTGGCATGAGCCCGGTTGACCTGCAAAAGGTGAGCGAGCTGGGCGTGGCGCTCAACAATGCTGCCATCGCGGGCAAGCCCGACGATCTGGTTATCAACACGCATGTGTGCCGCGGCAACTATCACTCCACGTATGCCTTCGAGGGTGGTTACGATCCCATTGCGCCGTACCTGTTCGCACATGAGAACGTCGACGCGTTCTACCTTGAGTTCGATACGCCACGCGCCGGTGGCTTTGAGCCGCTTAAGTACGTTGCTCCCGGCAAGAAGGTCGTGCTGGGCCTGGTGACCACCAAGGCGGCTGAGCTTGAGGACGAGGACGTTATCGTCGAACGTATCCAAGAGGCCGCAAAGTATGTGCCGCTCGAGAACCTGTACCTGTCGCCCCAGTGCGGCTTTGCCAGCTGCGAGATTGGCAACAAGCTGACCGAGGACGAACAGTGGGCAAAGATCGCGCTGGTCAAGCGCATTGCTGAGCGCGTTTGGAAGTAACGTTACCGCTTGCAGGTGACGGCGCGCGCGAGACATGGTGTATCACGTACAATGGTTCGGATCGTATCGTTCGGGCAGGTTATCCGATATGCCTGATCGCCCTTCCATCATGAAAGGACTTCCATGTCCCAATCCTCGACGCCCGCCGTCACCGATGCCATCTACGACGCATCGTCGCTCGGCCGCCCGCGCATGTTCGTGTTGGGTTTGCAACACATGTTTGCGATGTTCGGAGCAACGGTGCTCGTGCCCGTGCTCACCGGCCTTTCCGTTTCGGCGACGCTTCTGTTCGCCGGCATCGGCACGCTGCTGTTTCATTTTCTATCGCGCGGTAAGGTGCCTGCGTTCCTGGGCTCGTCGTTTGCCTTTATCGCGGGTTATGCCGCCATTGCGCCCAACGGCGAGGCCGAGCTTTTGCCCTACGCCTGCCTGGGCGTTGCCTGCGCCGGTCTGCTCTATCCGGTGCTCGCGGCCCTGTTCCGTGCCTTTGGCGCCAAGCGTGTCATGCGCTTCTTTCCGCCGGTGGTGACCGGTCCCATCGTCATTTCCATCGGCCTGATCCTAGCGAGCTCTGCCATTGCCAACTGCCAGACCAATTGGCTTGTTGCCGTTGTCGCTGCGGCCGTCATCGTCATCTGCAATATTTGGGGCCGCGGCATGGTCAAGATCGTGCCGATCCTGCTGGGCGTCGTGGTGAGCTATACCGTTGCGGCCGCGTTGGGTGAGGTCGATTTTTCGGGCGTTGCCGCCGCTCCGTGGGTCGGTCTGCCCATCGTGTGGGACAACACCGTGTTTGCGCTCTTTGGCCCGCAGTTCGATAGCGGTCTTGCCACGACGGCCATCATCACCATCATGCCGCTGGCCTTTGCAACTATGATCGAGCATATCGGCGATATCTCCGCCATTGGCTCTACCTGCGAACGCAATTACATTGCCGATCCCGGTCTGCACCGTACCCTGCTCGGCGATGGCCTGGCGACCATCTTGGCATCGCTCTTTGGCGCCCCCGCCAATACGACGTATGGCGAGAACACCGGCGTGCTTGCCTTGACGCGTGTGTTCGACCCGCGTGTGATTCGCATTGCCGCCTGCTGCGCCATTGTGCTTTCGTTCTGCCCCAAGTTTGCTGCGGTGATTGCCGCCATGCCGGCGTGCGTTATCGGCGGTGTGTCACTCGTGCTCTACGGCATGATCAGCGCCGTTGGCGTGCGTAACCTCATCGAGAATCAGGTTGATTTCCAGAACAACCGCAACGTGCTGGTGGCGGCTCTGGTGCTCGTGCTTTCGCTCGGCATTGCCTACAGTACCGCCGGTGCCATCGTGCTGGAGCTGGGCGGCGTGACGATTTCGCTTTCGGGCCTTGCCGTGGGCTCGCTGGTGGGCATTGTGCTCAACGCCATCCTGCCCGGTAATGACTTTGAGTTTGATACTTCCGAGCTTGAGGAGACTGCTGAATAGTAGCTGCGTTCAGCCAAATTAAAAATGGCGTCCATGCGTATGTACGCGTGGACGCCATTTTTAATGCGTCAGTATCCAGTGGATGCCGCGCGCCATGCGCAGGTCAGTTTGGGCAAAGTGATTGCCGGGGTTGAGCTCCAGCGTTGTTGGAATGTCACGCTCGATAAACAGCTCTTCCATCGCACGCGTATCGTCGAGTACGTGCCGCATCATGCGGTTGGGCGTCTTGGTTTCCTTTTTACCGAGCGACAGATAGGCGGCGTCGGGCGTGGCTGTCATCGTGCGCTCGCGCGCGTAGTCGATAAAGCCGGGGAACCACAGCGACCCCGATGCACTTGCCGCGCGCTCAAAGACATCTGTTTGCCAAAGTGCCCACAGTGAAAAAAGACCCGCCAACGAGTAGCCGGCAATGCCGCGCCAGGTGGGCGGGCAGGGAAGTGATGATTCGGCCTCTGGGATTATCTGATTCAGCAGCTCATCGAGAAACTCAGACGCCTGTCCGCCAAAGGGCTCGGCATCTCGTATAGTTCCGTCGCATTCCCAGGGGCTCAGCTCGCGATTCCAATCGAGTCCTCCAATGGCGGCAAGGGTGAAGGGCGGGCAGTCGAGCTCTCGGCAGCGCTCGTAGACTTCACTACCGTCGCCCATAACCACGGGAAGGTAGATGACGGGCGCGCCTTCCACACACTCTGAATAAACGGTTATCTGCTTATGATGCGCTTCCAAGGCAGGCTTCTCTCGGTGTTGTGATATTGACAGCCTCAATTGTCGCACGCTGGCGCGGGGGCAGACGCTAAAAGAAAGGCGCGGAGCCGCTCGATGCGACTCCGCGCCTTGATGTTCTGCTTTAGCAGACTATGCCGTTACGCCACGAAGAAGTAGACGAGGAAGGCAAGGGCTGCGATCCACATGAGCGGCTTGATCTTGGAGGCCTCGCCCTTAAAGAGCGCGACGATCACGTAGGCGATAAAGCCCAGGCCAATGCCGGCAGAGATGGAGTAGGTGAAGGGCACGCCGGCGACGATCATGAACGCCGGGAAACCCTGCGACACGTCGGACCAGTCGACCTCGGAGGCTTCGCTCATCATGAGGTAGCCGACGTAGACCAGAGCACCGCAGGTGGCGGCGCTGGAAACGATGGTGACGATGGGGGAGAAGAACGCGGCGAGAATGAACAGCACGCCGGTGGTGACGGAGGTGAGGCCCGTGCGGCCACCGTCGGCGGCGCCGGAAGTGGACTCGACGAAGGTGGTGATGGAGGAGACGCCCATGAAACCGCCCACAGCAGCGGCGGCGGAGTCGACGATCAGGATCTCCTTGATATTCTCGACGTTGCCGTCGTCGGTGAGGAACTCGCCCTGCTTGGCTACGGCCATCGCGGTGCCCATGGTGTCGAAGAAGTCACTCATGAGCAGCGAGAACGAGATGACGAGGAGCGTGGGGTCGGTAAGGACCTTGACGATGGCGGGCACGCCGCCGGCGTCGGCGATGGGGCCACCGATGCTCGAGAAGTCGAGCGGGGCGATGATACCGGTCGGAGCATGGGTCACACCTAGGGGGATACCGGCGATGACGGCGACGACGATGCCGATGAGCAGCGAGCCGGGGACGTTGCGGCAGGCGAGGGCGACTGTCACCAGGATGGAGATGATGCCGACGATGAAGGTGGGGGAGGTGATGTCGCCCAGACCGACGAGTGTACCGGCGCCAGCGGTGATAATGCCGGCATCGCACAGGCCAATCATGGCGATGAACAGGCCCAGACCCACCGAGATGGCGTGACGCAGGACAACCGGGATGGCGTCCATGATGGCCTCGCGCAGGCCACAAAGCACGAGCAGCAAGATGACGATACCCTCGAGGAAGATGACGCTCATGGCCACGTGCCAGTCACCGCCGCAGACGGTGGTGGTGATTCCAGCGATCATCGCGTTGACGCCTAAGCCCGACGCGCAGGCGAGCGGGCGGTTGGCGAAGATGCCCATGCAGATGGTCATGATGCCGGCGCCCAGGCAGGTGGCGCAGGCGAGCGCTCCCGCATCGATGCCAGCGCCCGAGAGCACTGCGGGGTTGACGGCGATGATGTAGGCCATCGCCAGGAATGTTGTCAGTCCAGCGCGCAGTTCGGTCCCGATTGTGGACTTGCGCTCGCTGACGTGAAATAGTTCGTCCATGCATACCCTTTCCTTGCTCGGCCCCGAGTTTAGGCCGATTGACACGAACTCACCCACTATAGCCCCTTTACGACGCTGTTGTTCCTCGCATGTTGATGTTCGGCGCTTTGTAGCAGACGGACGGTATTTTTCGCATGAAAATGTGTGGGTACCGTATACTTAAGCGGTTACAACGACCCCTATGGAGGAACGTATGATTAAAGAGCTTTGCCACGACGAGGCTATTCTGTCCCAGCGTTGCGAGGTTGCGACCGTCGAGGACGAGTCGGTTGCTCAGGACCTGATCGATACCATCAAGTCGCTCGACGATGCCGGCTGCTTGGCCGCTAACCAGATTGGCGTTACCAAGAAGGTTTGCGTCTACCTGGACGATGCCGGCGAGCCCCACGTGCTCTACAACCCCCGTCTGGTGTTTGGCCTGGGCGCCAGCAAGATGGAGGAGAGCTGCCTGACGCACGAGGAGGTCACCAAGTCCACGCGCTATATCAAGTGCAAGGTCGCCTTTGATCAGATCGTCGACGGCAAGATGAAGGAGTGCCGCCGCGACTACGCGGGCTTTGAGGCACAGATGATCCAGCACATGATTGACCACTGTCTAGGAAAGTTGGTCTAAGGGGAACAAAGCACCACACTTCGTCTCTTTTGGTCCGGGCGTGACATTGTTGTCATGTCCGGGCTTTTGTGTTTAGCGCCTTTTTGTTTGGTGACAATAACCTTAGCAGGAACGTAAAGCTAGGAGGCGCTATGTGTACGAGCATTCGATTTACCGATAATTCTGGCCACATGTATCTAGGCCGCAACCTCGACTGGAGCTTTGACTACGGCCAACAGGTTCGTGTGATGCCGCGCGGGTTCCACATTCCGTATTCGTTTATCGACGACGCGACAGCGGCACACGCGGTGATTGGTATGTGCATCGATTACAAGAACTATCCCATGTTTTTCGACTGCGGCAACGATGCGGGCCTCGCCGTGGCGGGTCTCAATTTCCCGGGTTATGCCGAGTATGCCGAGGGCCCTGTCGACGGCAAGAACAATATCGCGGCCTATGAGTTTCCCCTGTGGGTGGCAGCGACGTTCTCGACGGTCGATGAGGTCGAGGACGCGCTGCGCGACACGGTGATTGTCGCCAAATCTGCCGGAGAGGGGCTGGGCGTGTCGCTGCTCCATTGGATTATCGGCGACAGCCAGCGCAGCATCGTGGTCGAGATGATGGCTGACGGCCTGCATGTATACGACGATCCGGTCGATACCCTTGCCAATCAGCCCACCTTCCCGTGGCACATGGAAAACCTGCGCACCTATATCACGGCCACAAGCGATTTTCCGCAGACGGCGACATGGCGTGGCGCCGAGCTCAAGCCCTATGGCGCGGGTGCCGGCATGCGCGGTATTCCGGGTGACTGCTATTCGCCGAGCCGTTTTGTAAAGGCGGCGTACCTCAATGCCAATTACCCGCAAAAGGAGAGCGAGACCGAAAACGTCGTTCGCATGTTCCGCTCGCTCGAGGGCGTGGTGATGATCGAGGGAGCGTCCAGGATGGGCGATGGCAAGTTCGAGAAGACTATCTACACCGGATGCTTTAGTGCGCGCACGGGCAATTATTACTACGCGATGTATGGGGATCCGTCGATTCGCTACGTGAGCCTGATGGATGCCGAGGGCGCGAGCCCCGATAGGCTCGTGGTTCCCGAGCCGCGCCGTTCGTAGCCGTTAGCTTTACTGCAATGCAAAGCGGCCCTGCGTCTCTCGTGAGGCGCAGGGCCGCTGTCGTTGATTTGTGGCGTTGCTAGAAGTTGGCGTCGTTGAGTTGTTCGCTCTCGAGGCCGTCGAGCTGTTGCTGTTCGGGCGTATCGGCGACGCTCTCGAGCAGCTCGGTGGGATCGACGTTCATGTCCTTACCGGCCTCGTTGCCGTTGACCAGGTCGTCCGAGAAGATATCGACTTCCATTTCCTCGGCTTCCTCGATTTGGACCTCGAGTGGCACCTGGGTGCGTACGAGCTTGACTGCTGGACGCATGCGGGCAAAGAGCGGTACGTACTCGATGATGATGGCCGAGTTCTCAAGACCGTACCAGCGTGCCGGGCTTCCGCAGGCGCGGCGGACGGCATACTTGATGGCCATCACGCGATGGTCGTTGCGGTTGATGTCCGTCTCGGGAGCAAGCATCTTGCGCAGCATGCAAAAACGGAAGTCGCCCACGTTGCCGCGCGTCTCGTAGATGGAGTAGGTGTGATGCTGCGGCGGCAGCTCGCCCGATGCCATCAAGTCGCCAACGATCTGACGCAGGTAGGCATTGATGCGCTGGTTGACCTTAAAGCCCAGGTCCAAGCGCACGCGGAACAAAAAGTCCGTGCCAAAGGTCTCGACGGAATACTCGTGCGTATAGGGTTCGTCGGTAACGTGCACGTTGATGAACCAATATGCCTTGGCGCGCTTGGGGTGGGTACCGTCAAGATTCTTTCGCAAATTGATCGAGGCGGCCTCGGCCCCGCCTTGCTC
>NZ_QSHC01000009.1:0-2320 GCF_003467545.1 Collinsella sp. AM38-1BH
GAGCAAGGCGGGGCCGAGGCCGCCTCGATCAATTTGCGAAAGAATCTTGACGGTACCCAATTAAATGGTTCGTCATCATATAAAATTGGTAATAATTCAGTGCGCATTCCGTTAGCTATGTTGCAATTGCGAATAGCTTCTCTGTCGTAAGCAAGAACGAAACCCGTTTGGCTTTCGGAATATACATTCCACATATTCGAATCGCTAGGATTGTCCGTTAGGCACAAAATGCGACAACAATTTCGGCAGCTATTCTGATGAACTGGGGCAACAAATCCTCCAACAAATAAGCGCAAGTTTTTAACAGCCGAGCGAAAAAGACTAACTTTTCCCTCATCGGATAGTATCTCGAACTCATCTATTCTTGCTGGATTAAAAGGAGCCCCCAGAACCCCTAAAACAAACGCAAGTCGTCTAAAATCAATTTGATTTATTATCTTTAACGCTTGTTCATCATCATTGAGATTACTTTCGATTTCATCTATACCATTCCAGTTATAGATCGGTACCGAGTCGCACTGATCGCTGAAAACCTTTGGATGAGAAAATGTAACAGTCGCGTTTTCTAGATCGGCAAAAGCGTATTCACTTGGAGGTCGATAGCGGTAAAGCATTCGCGGGACGAGAGAAGTCGATAGCGCTTCCAGCTCCTTCTTTGCGGAAACAATGGAGGCGCCATCGTTTTGCTTGGCAACGAGATTAGCCAGCGTCTCCCGATATGTTTCTTTCTGTGTCAAGCTTAGCGCCATGCAATATCGCTTCCCGATCTAGCTAAATTAGATGCAGTTGATTTTATCCAGTGCAAAAATACTGAATGCACATACGAAGCAGAAGTCATGTCTATCAACTACCAAAAAATGATTCCGATTGGAACGTACCGGAAATCGTAAAAGCTGCCAACGGATATATTTATAATAGCCTGAGATGGCTAGAGATGAAAACATATAGTCATCAAGCAGTCTTGTCCTCCGATGAAGACGCCAGCTATGACATCGAATTCCACTCTCTGTCAGGTCGCTTTACCAATTACGGAGCGCCGCAGAGGCTGCAGAAGCAGTCGAGTATGCAGAAAAGATTTATATGGGCGCGTCAATTAAAAAAGCTCTGTTAGACCAGGATTGACACACATCTGTCCCCACGGCGCCATATCGTTAGCCTCGTAGACCGCGGGGCAGCATGAACGCCGAGGACCTGGTAATCGCCTTCAAACGGGACATGGCGAAGCTGAGCGGGACCGAGCGCCGCCGCGCGATTGAGTCCGTCAGGGACGTGATCCGCGCGGCGGCGTTCGACGACACGGCCGGCTCCGCCTACGAGGTCGAGCGCAGCCGCGTCTGCCTCAAGACCGCCTACGCCATGCGCCATAGGCTGATCGAGTGCCTCTCGGCCCACTGCCCCCATTCAGGGCCGGGCGGGGCTGCGGCGGCGAGCTCGACGAGATCTACTTCCCTGAGTCGCTCAAGGGCAAGGGCAACCGCGCGAAGGGGTTGTTCGCGATGCCGTATCGGCAGCATAGAGACGGTATGTCCATTTCGTCTCTTTTAGCGCTGAATACCATGTATCGGGTTCATTTTCTCATGCCTTATAAGGAATATATGAGACGGCTGAATTCGTAGATGCCTGTTGTAAATGAATGTATGTGAGAAAGCTAACAACTACATAATAAGAGTTGCGTTTGGCATCAGGCAACGAAAACCGTTGCATTTTGTCTCTTGCAACTAAAAGGGTTGCGTTTGGTATATAGCAACGAAAACAGTTGCATTATGTCTCATGCAACTAAAAGGGTTGCTTTTGGTGTCTAGCAACGAAAACAGTTGTGCACGGGCAAGATAACCCTCACGCTTTGCGAATGATATCTTTGTTCCTGCAAATTAAAACACGCAATGTTATAGATAGACGAAATCTGATTAGCGGGCGACGATGAATGCCACATCTCTATTATCACGGGGACTGCCGCCCCAGAAAAACCCGATATGGCAATCGACGCTGATAGCAGTCTTAAAGAACATGACGTCGCCCTCACTCGACCTAGAACCGTTCGAGAATCTCCTCGGCGTTCTCTCGCAGATAGATATCTAGGTCCGGCACGGCAAACTGCACGTAGCCCCTCTGTGGTGCCTGAATAACCTCTCTTTGTAGCAATTTTGCCCTAATGGAGCTGACCTCATTGGTCTTTTTACCCATGCGCTTAGCAATCTCGGATGATTTGGACTGTTGTTTATCCTCGCACATGGCCAAAAGGTATTTGATATCGTTGAGCCCCAGTCCAGAAATCGCGGGCTCGTGAACAACATCGTGAAAACGAGCCTCTGCCAGCGCA
>NZ_QSHC01000009.1:2330-5043 GCF_003467545.1 Collinsella sp. AM38-1BH
CAACTCATATTAAAAGGGAGGAGTCGACTGATCGGCCCCTCCCACGGCGTTTCGCCGTTTCTCTCTACACATATTAGCACACGGAAGGAACGTCACCGCTTGCGCCCGTAGCCATCGATGAACCCCTCAATAAATCCGTATTTCTGCCGGTCACCGCTTCCGACGATCATCATGTACGTATCAACCCCGACAGCGCTCTCGAGCTTCTCGAGCTCCCGCAGGCATTTCCGAAGAAAATCTCTGGAACGCTTCTTCTGATGCGTTAGCAAGGTCAATAGGTAGGCCAGGAGAACGATGTAGTCGATTATGGAATTGAAATTCAACCTGTACCCGATAGAAAGATCCTCATCGAGAAGCTCGCCAACCGCGGCCAGGTTTCTGTCGGTCTTGGGATACTTAACCGATTGGCTGAACCTCGAATCAAATACCGCCCCGTTATGGGCGACCGCGTTCCTTAAGGGACGAATCGTCTCGACGATGTTGATGACGATGCCGGGGTTCGCATGTAAGAGACCTAGGTCGCTTGCGATATCGGCGAGGATTTCATCGGGAAGGCTTCTGCATACGCTTGTGAGATCGCCGAGGGTCATCACCTCGAAAATGCTCCAAACGGGCGCGTCATCGTCGCGATCGACATAATGCTTCACGAGATCGTTTTTGTAACTCCGTCTCACGATGTTCTGAAGCTGGCTCTTGAGCTTGAGCTTTTCCCCCATCTGCCCGTTCACGACCCTTCCGTTGACATCCCTGCATGTCCGGAGGCCGCGCTTTAAGAAGGTCGCCAGCCCGGGGTCCTCTATGTTCTCAAGTATTCTGGCCAAGACTATGTTTTTAACCGCCGTTTCGATGAACATTATCTCCGGGTAGATTGCAGCCTTGATGGCGGAATCGAACCCGTATATGTCCATGAGTGCATCGAACGAAGGGAGGGGGAGCGCATTTTTGGGCTTTCGGACAAACCGGAAGCCTTTATAGCCATGGAAATAGCCCATGTTTCTCAGCAGTATCTTTCTGTCGCTCCCCCGCAAATCCTCCATACCGTGATTCGTCCTCATGTGCTTCATGAGGGAATTGATGCTCATGCCCTTCTTCATCGAACCTCCCTTGGCCTCCTTCTAGGAAATTATATCCCAGCCCGCCTCGACGGGGCGAGCCTGTCGTTGGCGCCGGCCTATTTGTGTTTGTTAACGTCGTGATTGCGGGTTTGATCACATCCGATTTTCAGAATTGAGCACGATAGTTTTTCGGTTTTGAGCACGGCCACGCCGACCAGACCGCATGCCTTAACGTTGTCGGTGCGTCGTATCGGCAACGAGCAAAGGCAGGAGGGAATGATCGACGTGGACAAGATAGAGGACGCAGGTGGCGAGCTGCAGGGCCATGCTCGAGGCCGAGCTCGCGCACAGGGACGCGACCAAGAGGGCACGGCTGCTCAGGCAGGCGAGGCTCCCCGTGCACAAGTCGGCCGAGGGGTTCGACTGGTCGCACGTGCGGTTCTCCGAGGGCTGGGGCCGCGACGACATGCTTTCGCTGGGCTTCGTCGGCCCCCGCGAGGACCTCGTGTTCTTCGGCAAGACCGGCAGGGGCAAGACCCACATGGCCGTGGCCCTGGCGATGCGCACGGCCGCCGCCATCTGGTCGTCGCCGAACACCGCGCCCCACCGGCTGAACTCCAGGTTCGTGGTGATGACCACCGACTGCCGCTCGTAGGCGTCGGCGAACACCTAGAAGAGAGCGCGCGCCGTCGAGATCCAGCGGCAGGAAGCCGAGCTCGTCGATGACGAGCAGCCTAGCGCAGCCGATGAGCGCGGCCTCACGGTCAAGGCGCCCCTCGTCGCGGGCGCGCCGCAGCCGCATGACGAGCGATGACGCGGTGAAGAAGCGGGCCTCCATCCTCCGCTCGCACGCCAGCATGCACAGCGCCGAGGCCATGTGCGTCTTGCCGGTGCTGACGTCCCCCACCAGCACGAGGTCCTCGCAGAAACCAGTTTCATGGAGCGTTTCATTGAAAATCCCCCTAATCTAGCAACGGTTTAAAGTCTACTAGATTGGGGGGGACGCGAGCCAAGTCGACAAAGGCAGTTAACCGGCGGCTATTCATGCCTCGATTTAGAACCGCTCGAGAATCTCCGCAGCATTCTCTCGCAGATAGATATCTAGGTCCGGCACGGCAAACTGCACGTAGCCCCTCTGTGGTGCCTGAATAACCTCTCTTTGTAGCAATTTGGCCCTAATAGAGCTGATCTCATTGGTCTTTTTACCCATGCGCTTAGCAATCTCGGCTGATTTGGACTGTTGTTTATCCTCGCACATCGCCAAAAGGTATTTGATATCGTTAAGTCCCAGTCCAGAAATCGCGGGCTCGTGAACAACATCGTGAAAACGAGCCTCTGCCAGCGCAATGCCTTCGGTGACATCGTGTTCGCTCACAATGGCACTTTTGGCACGATGCAAGTTGGCGCGCTGCCAAATGGAGTAACCGACCATTTGCACCAGATAGGCATAGCCCTTAGTGGTCTTAGCGGTTCTCGACAGCAGTTAAACCATTGTCTAAAGCGAGAAATACTCACTCTCGGCAGATAAGTTAGGCCCCAACCACGGATCACCCGTCAAGAAAAACTCCGGCCAGCGCTGCATAAACAGCGCTTGCTCGCGCTTCCAGCGGCGCAGCTTTTCCTCGTTGGCCTCTTCCCTGCCGCGCGAGGTGAACTCG
>NZ_QSHC01000009.1:5053-91636 GCF_003467545.1 Collinsella sp. AM38-1BH
GTCGCGCTCGCTCACAATGGCACTTTTGGCACGATGCAAGTTGGCGCGCTGCCAAATGGAATAACCGACCAGTTGCACCAGATAGGCATAGCCCTTAGTGGCCTTAGCGGCTCTCGACAGGAGATTGTCCTCTATGGTCAAGCCAGTCGCGACAAAGCTATCGCCCATAGAGAGCGCTACCTCCACCTGGTTGATAGGCGCCAGATCTTCGGGGAGGGCACGACGCAAGAACGTAAGCGCCTTGCCGTTAATAAGATCCATAACACCGGCGGGTAACCCGGCAAAGGCAAGTGCGATATCTACTTTTTCCCCTATCAAAAGCTGAACCGTAGACGCAATGGCACGCATATCGTCAATCGGAGCGTCCTGAACTTCATCGATGGCAATAAAAAGACCCTCGGATGACTTCGCCGCCGAACTTAGCAACTTTCTAAGGCTCGACTCTTTGGGTGCAACATCGACTTTCGCAGAAACAAAGCCGGCGTTTACACCGACCGAAGCATTGGCCGCAAGGGAAGAATCAGCAACCTGATCCTTCAAGTCCAGCAATAGGTTAGGGCCAGCAGAAACAATAGCGGTCTTCCATCCAAGCTCTCGCGCACGATCCCTAAGATCGCAGAGCAAAACAGTTTTTTCCGGAGCCCCTCGGTCCAGCAATACGCATGAGCCTCGCAGGTGCACCAATTCCCGCATTCAAACTCTCGGTAAACTCAAGGGCAATATCATCACGACCAATTATGCGCGGAGGCTCAGCGCCGGCAGTGGGACGAAACGGATTATGGAATGCTGTGGCGCTCACTTGTTTGCCTTTCTAGGGAATCGATTAACAGCCAATCATCGGTTAAATAATTATCGCAGACTATATCGAATAATATCGAGTTATATAAGGCTGTATAAACTTATCGCGGAAGTATCGAGCTTTCGTAATATGACTTAGTTAATAGTCCACCATTGCTTTCTTCCAAGCTCATAGCGAAAGAAAGTTCAGGACTTCCTAAACCCATTGCCTTAATACGAGAAATACTCGCTCTCGGCAGATAGGTTTGGCCCCAACCACGGATCGCCGCTGAGGAAGAACTCCGACCAGCGCTGCATGAACAGTGCTTGCTCACGCTTCCAGCGGCGCAGCTTTTCCTCGTTGGCCTCTTCCCTGCCGCGCGAGGTGAACTCGTAGTGATACAGCTCGGCATAAGGCGTATAGATGGTGTGGTAGCCCGCCTCCCATACGCGCAGGCAAAAGTCTGCGTCGTTAAAGCCAACGGCGAATTCCTCGTTGTAGCCGCCGACGCGCTCAAATACGTCGCGTCGCACCATCTGGCAGGCACCCGTTACGGCGCTAAAGTTGCCCGGGCGCACAGCGCGGGCAAGATAGCCCTCGCGCTTTGCCGAGAAGTCCTGGTTAGCATGGGCAAGCGCACCACGCACGCCAACCAAAATGCCGGCATGCTGCACCAGATGATCGGCAAAATAGAGTTTGGCACCCACCACGCCCGCATCGGGACGCTGCAGATAACCCATCATCTCTTCGATAAAGTCCGGGCTTATGACCTCGGTATCGTTGTTGAGCAGCAGTAGATAGTCGCCCTTAGCATGCTCAACGCCAAAGTTGATGATCTGGGAGTAATTGAACTCGCCCGGCCAGTACACAACGCGCGCGCTGCCCTTGCCACCAGATGCAGCGGTTACGCGCTCCGGCAGGGTTTCGTAATACGCAAACGTCTCTGGGACTTCGCTGTTGTTCTCCACCAAAACGATCTCGTAGTTGGCATACGTGGCCTTCTGAGCGATCGACATCACGCAGGCGTCGAGCGTCTCGACGTGATCCTTGGTGGGAATCACAATGCTCACCAGCGGTGCAGGCTCTGGCAGCGCATAGCGCATACGGTAGACAAACGGAGTTTCGGACTCCTCGACCGCTCCATGAACGCCCAGCGAGCCAAAGTGACGCTGCAGGGCCAGGCGTCCGGCCTCGATGGCATACGGTTTGCTGTCGGCGGATCCGTCGGCGGTCGACCCCGGATGCACGCGCCAGTGATACAACACGTGCGCAATATGCTCAAAGCGCGCGCCCGCCGCAAGGCAGCGGAGCGTCAGGTCGTAATCCTGGGCGCCCGCGACGTCTTCCGGCGACATGCCAATGCAATCGATGAGCGCCTTCTCCACCATCAGGAAATGCGTCACGCAGTTATGGCTATAGAGCAGGTCGACGTTGAGTCGCGTCTTAAAGACCGGCTGGCCCCACTCCCCCGTTTTCTGGAACATGTCCTCGTCGCAGAACAGGACCTGGGGACGCTCGCCCTCGGCAGCCTTGTTCAGCGCAGAAACATAGTGGAATAATGCGTCCGGTTCCAGGATGTCATCGTGGTCCAAGAACGCGATGTAGTCGCCTGTCGCTTGCTCGATACCTGCGTTGGTGTTGAGCACAATGCCGCCGTTGCCGGAAAGCTCGATGCGGCGAACGCGCTCGTCGTTGGCACCTGCCGCAAGAGTGGCCACCGCATCCCATTCGGGCGAGGCATCCATGAGCAGCAATTCCCAGTTGTCATAGCTCTGGGCTAGCACCGAGTCCAGCAGCTCGCGCAGGTAGACCCGATCAGTCTTGTAGCACGGCACCACAATGCTCACGAGCGGCCTATAGGCAAAGGCCGCCGAAGCGACACGCTGGCACACCAAATCGCCCGGCTTTGCGCGATGCTGTTCAAACCAACGTCGATAAGCTGCATCGTCTGCACGCGCGTCCTTCATGCGGTTCCAGCTGTCGTCGACCATGCCGTTGTACAGGCGACCATCCATGGCGCAAAACCCGCTCTGGATTAGGCCCGTGGGATCAGCCGCAATCGCGACAAAATCCCGTATATCCTGAGGCATCTCTACGCTCAGATACGTTTTATTGACGCGGCATCCGTTCTGCTGCGGCACGTCAACCTGCGATTCAAAAACATGCACGGTAACATCGATGGCGTTCATATGTGTATCGAAGATCTGGAACTCAGGGGTGCACTGGGGGTCTCCCGCCCAGGTAACCTCATAGCGCCACACCGCGCCGGCGTCTGCCGGCAAATAGCGAATGGCATCGATCTCGTAGCGACCGCAGCATTCGCCACGCTGCGCATCGCGGATAAGCGCGCACAGCGCAGGCTTTGCTTTGTAGTTAACCTTGGATTCCAGCTTGGCCACGCGGCTATCGGGGCGAATGGAGCCAAGCTTTTGGCCATCGGACGCAAATGCGACGTCAATCGTAGAGCCGTCCAAAAAGGGAAGCACCAAGACGGCGAGCTCGCGCTCGTAATCGGAAACGGAAGGGCAAAGCGCCAGCACACGGCCATGATCGACCGGGAGCACCAGCGACGGCACACAAGAACCGCTCGTCGTCGCATGGGCAAACGCTTGAGAACCCTCCCGTTCAATAAGCGCGGCGACATCCTGACCGGCAAAACGAAGCAGCACAAACAGACGGCCCTGACTGCGGCAAAGTGCCAAACGCTTGATACTCATCTACACTTCTCGCTTTCCCAGGGCGTTCGCTGCCATACGTTTGCAGGCACCCAGGCGTCCAAACCTCAAGACGTCGTAATCGAACATGAGCTTTTTGCACTCACGGGCATTGGGGGCCTTGCTGGTAAGCGCCGCACGCACCATAGCGGCAACAGAAGGAGCGCATTGTGCGAGCGCAGCATCGCTGCCCACGGCAGAACCGGCAAGCGCCGCGGCAACGGCGGCAAACACCTTGCCGCAGTCCGAACCCAGCAACCTGAGCGCATCGTACAGCACCAGATCGCATAGGAAGTACGCCAGGTCATCGGCATACTGGACATCGAGACCGTCGCGTTGCCAGTCAGCCAGCACCGCGGAGTAAATCTTCACGTGCTCCAGCAGTCGCGTCTCGTCGTCATAGCGCATGGTGTCCATAAGCGAGCCCTTGCGCGCCACGCGGTAGTCATACAGCTTGTTCGAGATAAGCGCGGTCTTACGCGAACGACCGTACACGGCAAAATCGAAGACCTGGTCCTCGCCATACTTAACGGTTTCGTCAAACACGATCCCGTTGCCCAGCAAAAACTCACGCTTGCAGGCGGTGCGCCATGCAAAGGGGCGAGACGCTTCCTTAAACAGCAGGTCAGAGCTATAGCCTTCAAACGACACATCGCGCGGGCTCAGCACATAGTTAAGCCACGGATACCCCGCCTCCAGCGGATACGGATTCGCGCCAAAGGTCAACACGTCGCAATCCTCGCGTTCAAAGGCATCGACGATCACGCGGCATGCATCGGGCGTAAAGCGGTCGTCGGAATCCAAAAAAGCAACAATAGGCGCCGTGGACGCAGCGATACCCGCATTGCGGGCGCTCGACAGGCCGCCGTTGGGCTTATCGACCAGCGTAAAGCGCGCGTCCTTTTCGCAATAGGCAGCCGCAATATCGCGCGAACCGTCCGGCGAGCCATCGTTGACCAGCACGCCTTCCCAATCGGGCATGTCCTGCGCAAGCAGGGAGTCCAGGCACCAGGCCAGGCACTCCTCCACGTTATAGATAGGAACGACAACGGAAATCTTGGGGGTAGCCATAGTCAAGTGCTCCTACTGTGCGACCGGAACGTCATCGGGGTGCGGGTTGTCGCCGTAGGCGCGCTGATACGTCAGCACGCGCCAGACCAGCGGCAGGCCGCCGATCTTAAAGTAGTGTTTAAACGTATTGAGCTTGCCCGGCTTCTTAAAATCAAAGCGCGAATCGATATAGGCGCGGGGCGACTTGACCATCAGTCGCAAGTCGGTCTCGCCACGCGGGTCGAAGAGAGACAGGTCAAAGCGACCGGCATCCCAATCGGCCTTGAGCTCGGGAGATGCCTTCTCCCAAAACTGCTCGCGCAATTCATCGACCAGGCGCTCATCATTCCAACGGTACGTATCGACCTTCATGCGCATTAAAATACCCTGAAGCTGAGCCTTAAGCTCGGGGCGTTCATCCAAAAAGCGCTGCATCTCGGTATATTCGTCGCACACGCAAAACACCTTGTTAGGAGAATTAACGGAGCTCTTCTCGTTATCTTGGCGATAGCACAAAATGGGGTCCGCGATAAACGCAGCACGCTCGGCGCATGCCCAGACCTTAAAGTTAAAACCCGCATCCTGATACGAAGCACCTGGCGTGGGAAGAAACCGAATCTGATTGTCGTTGAGGAACTCGCGCCGGTAGATAGCCGACCAAATGGAAGGTTTGCGGTAGAAGATGCCCGGGCGATCGACGGGGCGATACGCGGCGCCCGTCATATGCTCGTCGATGATCCCAAACAGCTCACGCCGCTCGCTGGGCGTGGACCAATACAGGTAAAAGTCGCCCTTTACCACATCGGCATGCTCGGCATCGGCCTTGGCGACCAGCTTTTGGAGTGAATCCTCAAACATAAAGTCGTCGGACTCAAGGATGCCCACGTACTCGCCGCGCGCCATCTCCAGGCCGCGGTTCATCGAGTCGCCGTAGCCGCTGTTGGCCTTGTCGATCATCTTTACACGGGGGTCGCGCTCCATGTACTCGCGGATGATATCTGGCGAGCTATCGGTGGAGCCGTCGTTGATGCAGATGATCTCGATGTCCTCGAGCGTCTGCGCCACGGCGGAATCGAGGCACTCACGCAGGTAGCGCTCAACATTGCAGATGGGAACAAGAAGCGAAACTTTAGGGGTATCAGAGTTCTGCAAGAGAACCTCCTGTTGAATAGCGTGTAACAGGGTTATTTTAGCAGCCGAGTTGCGGCGGGCGGCAGCGCTTGGAATTAGATAAAACGCTCCAGGCAGGCTTTGAGACCGCGAGTCGAAAGATAGAACAGCGCGGCATCTGCCATCGAAACGCCCGAGGTCGCCGCAACGAGCTTGTGGGCAACACGGCGAACGGCGCCCTTAGCAGGCATATCCGCCCACTCCGTTCCCAAAAACGTCGTGAGGTCCATGTTGACGCGAGCCGCCACGCGATGGAAGTCATCGGCATCCAAGCGCGCCAGGTCGAACACAATGAGGTCCAGGAACCAGGTGATCAGCTCGCCGGGGCACAGGTCCAAAAGACCGTAGGCCGCCCAGCCCTCCAAGACCTCCTCGAGCATTCTCATGTGGGCGTCAAGCTTTTTGGCGCGAGCCTCGGCACTGTTGAACTCGTGCGTCGCCGATTCGCTCTCCATCACGTAGTGGTAGAACTTGTCCGGCATGACGACGGTCTTGCGGGCAAGCGCATAAGCCGCAAATTGGAAGACGACGTCCTCGCCCAAAGCCAAACCGGGGGCGAAGCGAATGCCTTCGCGATTGAGCAGCTCGCGCGAAAAAGCCACGCGGCAGGCATAGGGCTGCGCATTCGAATGGAACAGAAGTTGGGGATCACGGGCGTCGAAGGTACCGGCTTTGGGGCTCATGAGTTGATGGACGCGTTTGGGGGCAGCATCGGCTGGTTCACAGACGCCGCCAAAAACGGCGGCCTCGGCATCTGCAGACTCCATGGCATGCAGTACGCGCTCGACCGTCTGGGCATCGATATAATCGTCGGCGTCCACAAAAAAGACGGTCTCGCCCTCGGCGGCATCGATACCGGCATTTCGAGCACACGAGACACCCGCATTTTCCTGGTCAATCACCAGTACGCGATCGTCGGCCTGCGCGACCTGGCGCAACACGTTCAACGAATCATCAGTCGAACCGTCGTTGACGCAGACAACCTGAATCGAGCGTTCGGACTGAGCCAACAGCGAATCGAGGCATCGCTGAATGGAGCGCGCAGAGTTGTAAACGGGGACGACAATGGTCGCTTTGGGGGTCAAAGTCTCTCCCATGTCGACCTACCCCCTCAGCGATTCGATGAGGAAGGCAGCAACCACGCCTGGGCCTCCAACCGAGGCGTAATACTTAGCACGCCCCAAGGCACCATCCGTCGCAAAACTCGGATGCTCGTCAACCCAGCCCTCAGGATCTTTGAGGATGGCAGCGAGATTTGCGCGCTTCCACGGCTTGAGGTCGTCAAGCGAAAACTCCCCCGCGTCCAAGGCCGCTTGGAACTCCTTGGCCATCTGAACCAGGAACTCCTTATAGAACTTAGGCGCCAAGCGCACGTAGTTCCACATATACGAATCGTACTTAATGAGCTGATTGAACTTGAGCATGCGCGCGACGTCATCACTTGCGTGGTCACGGGCATAATCCTCTCGAATCCAACGCTCGATCTCGGCATACTCGGTATTGACGCAAAAGACCTTAGCCGAAGAATTGACCGAGGAATTCTCGTTGTCCTGGCGATACGACAGCACGGCATCGTGCAGGTAAACAGCCTTATCGGCGCACGCGATCACCTTAAAGGCGAATGACGTGTCCTGAAAGGATGCCCCCGGAGTCGGCAGGAACGTAATGCCGTTGCGCTCAAGAAAATCGCGACGGTACACGGCCGACCAAATCGATGGCTTTTGCTTAAAGAACTGCGTCGTATCGCTCGGATGCACTGGCTTGCCACAATCCTGAGGTCTAAACATCTCGTGCAGCGAACGGCGTTCCTCGGGCTTAGACCAGTAGAAATCAAAGTTCGCCTTCGCAAAGTCGGCATTATTGCTATCGGCGGCCGAGACAAGCTTTTCGAGTGTGTCGGACGCCATAAAGTCATCGGACTCCAAGATGCCAACGTACTTGCCACGCGCCATCTCCAGACCGTGGTTCATCGAGTCGCCGTAGCCGCTGTTGGCCTTGTCGATCATCTTGACGCGCCTATCGCGCTCCATATACTCGCGAATAATCGCCGGCGAGTTGTCGGTCGACCCGTCGTTAATGCAGATGATCTCAATATCCTTGAGCGTCTGTGCCAGGGCGGAATCGAGACACTCGCGCAGGTAGCGCTGAACATTGTAAATGGGAATAAGCAGCGACAGAACAGGGCTGCCAGAGACGTTAGTAGACAAATGTGCTCCTTAGGAAATACCTGTCGTTTCATGGTATCAAAGGGTCAGCGCGCCAGCGGGCGTTTATATAATCTATGGAGCCTCTTGCGGGCAAAGTAGCCGCACGTCATGCGGCGGGCCCATGGCAGGTTCCTGCGTTTTATTCAAAGCTTGCCGCCAAGGTGCGCCGAGCCTTTACAATAGGACAGTCCCAAGGACGTATTCGATAGCTTCCGTGCAGCGCTCGCCCGCCGCGCGTGAAAGGATATATTGCCCCATGCCTTCAACCCTTCCCGCCCCCATCGACAAGCTCGCCATCGTTGTCGTCACCTATAAGCGCCAGGAACTCCTGGCCAACCTGTTCGACTCTATGACCAAGCTCACTGCCGCGCCCTGGCGCATCGTGATTGTCGATAACGAAAATTCGCGCGAGACCGAGGCCATGTGCGCCGCATTTAACGAGCGCCTGGCCAACCTGTGGGGCATCGACACCGAGCAGCCCGACGCGCAGGGCGGCACCGACCGCGTCATCTACGCCCCGCAGCTCGAAAACGGCGGCGGTGCGGGCGGCTTCTCCGCCGGCACTAAATGCGCCTACGACCTGGGCGCCCAGTGGTTCTGGGTGATGGACGACGACGTGCTCGTCATCCCCGAAGGCATCGAGCGTCTTGCCAAGTGGACCGACCGCTACGATGTCATCCAGGGTTCGCGCCTAGACTTTGACGGCGGCGCCTTCTTTTGGCAATACCAACTCATCCTTTCGCTCGGCATTCCCAACCCAGTCGCCAAGTGGGATCTGGGTCCCGAGGGCTACCGCACCATGAACCAGCTGTGCTTTGAGGGCGGCATGTTCTCGCGCCGCGTGGTCGACAAGATCGGCCTGCCCGACGCGCGCTTCTTTATCTACGGCGACGATGCCTGCTATGGCTACGTGGCCAGCCAGCACTTCTCCGCCGCCGTTGTTGCCGACGTGGTTCTCAAGCGCGCCCGCGCCGTCTCTAACTGGGATATCGCCGGCAAGCGCCAGCTCAACTCCACGAGCGACACCAACCGCTACTACATTATGCGCAACCGAGGCTTCCTCGCCCGCTACATGCAGATCTACGGCGACTATCACCCCGTGCTGTTCCGTCTGGGCAACGCCGCGACCTTCTGCAAGGAATTCATTCGCCTGGCTGCCGTTGACAAGTGCTTTAAGACCGGCATCCCGGCGCTGCGCCGTGGCATGAAAGACGCCCGCAAGATTATCAAGGACCCCGACTGGGAGCCCATGCCGCCCATGAAGGACGCAGAGTAACGGAAGCCGGAAACACCTCAGCGCTTAAAGCCGCTGGCACACCGTAGCCACATGCTGCCCATCAAAACCGAACCCCCAGCGCATGCGACCCACGCCGGGGCGCGGCACACGGATTTCGTCGATGCCGTCGCGCTCTATGTCGAGTAGCGACTGCACGGCCAGCAATTCCAGGCCCAGCGCATCCACATCGGGGTCATACATCAAGTTAATCGTTATCAGCGGGCGCTCGTCCAGCATGCCAATCGTATCTGCTACGTCGAACACAGCACCCGTAGGGAAAACCTGGATGTCCCAGCGACCCGCGCCACACTTTCGCCTCGAGGCAGGATTGGCATAGCCCGGCAAGCCAAAGCAGAGCCCCTGCAAGAGCAGATGATATGGCAGCGGCGCATCTGGGTCGGTCGCACCGATTCCCGCATCTCCCAGGATGCGGCTTAGCGCCCGCCTCACCGTATCCTCGTCCCCACGGCACAACCCGTCGCGAAACGCATCGACGTCTCGAATGTCTTCGGCAGCACACTCAAACCACTCAATAATCACTAGACGCAAGGCCTGGCGAAGCTCGTTATTGGGCAATCGCAAAGCACGGAGGCGATCGCCATGTTCTGGCTCCTCAGTCATATCCGTCGTGAGAAAACCGGACAGATACAGCGCTGTCCACATGCCATCGTCAGGCGAGACATCTGGCTCTGCAGTGCCCAAACAAAGCGGGACCTCAGCGCACCCATGGGCCTCGAGCAAATCAAACAAGACCGAAAGGCGGTCGAGATTCCACCCGGCAACTACCCTACTCAGGCAATCCGCATACCCATACAGATCGGCGCGCACAGGCGCCGTGCAGCCTCGGTCCAGAAAACCGATCACGCGCGCCGGACTCGAGCAATAGACCCTGCCAAACCGATATCCCTCGAGCCATTCACGCGCATCATCAAGGTTTTCCTCGCGCCCAGCACGATTCAACAGAGCCTGGACCTCGGCATCCGAAAAGCCGAACCAACGGTCACACCACGTCGAAAGCGGCGTCGACAGACAATACGAGCAACTGCGCGACGAAAGCGCCGCTTCGGCAGGACTGGGACGCTCCCCCATCAGACACGTCAGCCGCAACGAATCGCGCGCAGTGGCAATGGCGTCGAACAGCACACGATCGAATAGCCCTGCCGGATCGGCGCCGGAAGCGCCCCTCGCGCTCGCACGGCCCAACCACGCCGCGTCGTACCCATCAACGAGCAATACAACCTGCTCATCGCAGGCCATCTCCAGCAGCCCAATGAGCACGCCAAGCACCGAGGCGACCTCATCCTCGCTCGCCGCGCCACGCGCAACGCGTTCGATGTGACGCACCTTGTCTCGAGCTAAATCCGGAGCCTCCAAGAGCGCCAACAATCGAGCGCACTCGCCCGAAAGGGCATCGCGCACGGCGCCGGCAACAGCGGGGCCACGCCTCGCAGCGCTAGAAAAGTCCAGCGATATCACCGGATAGCAAGCGTACTCATCCCGATAGCGCCCGCCGTCTGCATCCCAAATCTGAGCATCGGCAAACAAACGCTGACCAGCGCGACCGACCGCTGGACGCTCCAGAAAAGCCCTGAGCATCGACAAGTTCATGCTCTTGCCAAAACCCTCGGGTCGACAGCACACCACAACGGACGCGTCGCAGTCCAACACATCGGCAATAAACATGGTCTTGTCGACCAGCATGCAGCAACCAAGAGCTTCCGCATAGTCGTGCATGCCAATGGGCAAAATCGCATCGTCATCACAGCCGATCAAACGCACGCCAAAGCCGGCAGCACAACCATTATTTGCCTGTTCAGACACCAAAACGTTCCCCCCTAAATCGCAGCACGATGCCAATTGTAATGACCGCCTCGCGCGTACCGATGTCGCCGCGCGAACATATCGGGCAACGGTAGCAACAAGAGGTGTGAGGGGGCACAACTAATCGTTGCACAACAAAAAACGGGGCCCGATGCATTCGCACCGGACCCCGTTCCGACTCTTTAGTTATCTGGCAACCGAGAGGCTACTCCTCCGAGCTGTCCTCCCCAGAAGCTTTCTTCTGCTGATCGAGCTTATGCTTACCGCTCACGATGGACGTAGCGCCCAGCGTAGCCAAGCTCGCACTGGCAAGGCTCGCCATCACGATCAAGTCGCCCGTCTTGGGCATATTGCCGCCAGATGACTTGGTCGTTGTAGTCGTCGTGGTTGTAGTGGTCACCGTCTTGGAGTCATTTTGCTCCTGAACCTGGTTATCAGCGCCGCTCTTGTCGTCGTCTTCGGACTGTTTCTTTTCGCCCTCGGTCTTGCTCTCGTCCTTCTTCTCAGATTCAGACTTCTTATCCTCGTCCTTCTTCTGAGCGGACTTGTCGCCCTTCTCATCAGAGCTAGGACCCTTATCGGATTCAGCCTTCTCGGAAGCCTTGTCCTTTGAGTCGCCCTTTGCGGCCTCGGTCTTTTCCATGGAAACCTGATCAGAGTTGTCCTTGTTCTGAGTCGAGCCATTATTGACGCCAGCCATCAGCGAAGAGCCCAACGTAGAACCAAGCTGCACGGAGAAAGAAGGCTTCTTGTCCGGCGAAGCAACGGGAGCGTCCGGCGCCTTATTCGAGTCGTCCTTGGAAGCATCGGAATCAGGGGTTGCGTCAGAGCCGAAGCCGTTGTTAGAGCCGGTGCCAACGGACGAATCGCTCGAACCAGTGGAAGAATCAGAGGAACCAGCGTCGGTCGAACCAGAGGCGGCGCTGTCCGTATTGCCGGCAGAGCTTGAAGACGAATCGCCCGCAGCAGAGCCGTTCAAATCGGAGCCGTTCGAGGTAGAGCCGTCGTTGGTAGTGCCGCCAGCAGAGCCATTACCGTCAGCATCGGTCGAGGGCGCATCCATCCTGTCATCGTTGACATCGTCACTCGAGTCGCCATTCGAATCAGGTGTCGGCGAGGGCGCCGGTGTGGGCTCGGGCTGCACGGGCGTCGCAGCGGCAGCCTCATCCTCGGCGATAAAAACCAAGCAGTCCTTCAGCTCATTTTTATAACGATTCTTCCAGCCCTCATGATACTGGGGCTGACTCGAAAACTTAGTGGCGACATTGTTGACCACGCTATTGGAGAGCGCCGTCACAAACTCGCGGTCGGACATATCGTTGGAAAGATTCGCCCAGCGGAAAAAGTCCCTGCAGCCACCGGTGCCGCACATGTTGGTGATGCTCCACACCATGCCCTTGACGCAATCGGCGCGGCCCGAAATATCAATGCCCAGGCCGCTCTTGAGCCACGCCTCGGTCACCGCATAGTACGAGTTGTACGCATAGGCATCTTGAAGTGCTGAGAACTCAACAGGATCGGTGTTGTACGCACCTTGGAAGGCATCCTGCGCGATATGGCCCAGCTCGGTAAATTGGCCGTTCTCGTACATGGCATTGCTCGCGTTGGAAATCTCGCTGCCGCGATCAATCGCATCCTTGAGCATGCTGTATTTTTCGGGGTTGTAGTTGTAGGCCTGCTTCATAAACGGAATGAGCGACCAACGGCGGTCGAACTGGTAATAGCCCAGCGCGTTATAACCGTCGCCATACGAAAAGCCCTGGTTGTAGTTGCCATGGCTCTCGTACTTGGTAAAGTACTTCATCTCGGGAGTCACGTTTACAAACGAAACGCCCTGGACCGACCTCAGCACGCCCGAGAAGGACTGCTGGGTGTAGAGGCCTTTGTCGATATCGGTGGCATCCGAGGCAACGCCCGGCGTGGGTTCCTCGGCAGCGGCGGGCGCGGGCGCGGTAACGGCGCTAAACGAAAGCGCCAGCGTCAGGCCCGCGACAATAGCAGAATGCTTGGGCTGCATAAGATCCTCCCTGCATTGGTGTAGTTAAAGTGCAGTTTGCAAAGATAAAACTAAGTATTGCAGCTCGCCCGTTGTTGCACAACAACCCCTCGGTAAACGGCAACAACCCTCCGCGAAATCTTAAGGAATTGCGCTCAACCTACAGCTTAATGTCAAAGTTGATCTCGGGGACGGCGGCCAAGTCGGCCAACGTCACGCCGTCGACGTACTTTTCGATCACGTCGTCCAGACCGCGCCAGAACTTGACGGTCGAGCACAGATCGCTGCGGGCGCAACTGTTGTCGATGCCGTCGCACGCCACCGGAGCCGTGCTGCCCTCGACGGCGCGCAGGATGTCGCCGGCACGCACCTCGGCCGGGTCCTTGGCCATCATGTAGCCGCCGCCCTTGCCGCGCACGCTCTTAAGCAGGCCCGCCTTCATAAGCGGACGAACCAGCTGCTCCAGATACTTTTGCGAGATATGCTCGCGGTCGGCAACCTCGCGCAGGGCAATCTTGCCCTCGGCGTCGCCCAGCGCCGCGATATAGATCATCAGTCGGAGGGCATAGCGGCCCTTAGAAGAAATGAGCATACCTACCCTCCCATCGTTACTGGGACAAAACCAGGCTTGTTTGCCCAAATCCTATGCACGCGGGGCAAACAAACCTGATTTTATGTCCCTCATCTAAAAAGTCGAGTGGATTAGTCGGGTTTTCCCTTGACTAACGCCGAACCCATAGTAACTTTATTCCGAGAAGATTCCTAGGGTTTAGTACACCTATGAGTACACCATATACAGAGAGGGACAGCATGAGCGCAAATCCGCTGCTTTCCATCGAAGGTCTGACCGCCTCCGTGGACGAGAAGACCATCCTCCACAACGTCAACCTTAACGTCGCCGCCGGCGAGACCCACGTGCTGATGGGACCCAACGGCGCCGGCAAGTCCACCCTCGGCCACCTGGTCATGGGCGACCCCGTTTACACGGTCAACGACGGCCGCATCGTCTTTGACGGCCAAGACATCACCGAGCTCACCACCGACAAGCGTTCGCGCGCCGGCCTGTTCCTGAGCTTCCAGGCTCCGGTCGAGATCCCGGGCGTGCCGCTGTCGAGCTTTTTGCGCGCCAGCATCGCCGGCCGCCCCGGCCTGGAGATGAAGGGCAAGGAGTTCCGCCGTCGCGTCAAGGAGCTCGCGGCCGAGCTCAACATGGACACCGCCTACCTCAACCGCGAGCTGGGCGTGGGCTTCTCGGGCGGCGAGAAGAAGAAGGTCGAGATGCTCCAGCTCCTGCTGCTGCAGCCCAAGCTCGCCATCCTGGACGAAACCGACTCCGGCCTGGACGTCGACGCCCTGTCCACCGTCAGCCACGGCATGGACGCCTACCGCAAGAGCTGCGACGGCTCCATGCTCATCATCACGCACAACACGCGCATCCTGGAGCATCTGGATGTCGACCGCGTCCACGTTATGGTCAAGGGCCACATCGTGCGCGAGGACGACGCCTCGCTCATCCCCTGGATCGACAAGAACGGCTTTGAGACCTTCGAGCGCGAGGCCGCCGAGCAGCGCGCCCAGGCCGAGGCCGCCGCTGCCGAGCAGCAGGCGTAAAGGGGCGATGCAATGACCAAGAACCGCACCGAGGTCGCGGACATCGACCGCAGCCTCTACGACTTCACCTATGGCGAGGAGGGATTCGAGCGCCTCGATGCCGGCATCACGCCCGACATCGTGCGCGAGATCAGCGCAAAGAAGGACGAGCCGCAGTGGATGCTCGACCTGCGCTTAAAGTCCCTCGAGATCTTCAACCGCTTCCCGGACCCGACGTGGGGCCCCTCCATCGAGGGCCTGGACATGGGCAACATCGTCACCTACGTTAAGCCAAACACCGACCAAAAGCACGACTGGGAGTCGGTGCCCGACGACATCAAGAACACCTTTGAGCGCCTGGGCATCCCCGAGGCCGAGCGCAGCTACCTGGCGGGCGTCGGCGCACAGTACGACTCCGAGCTGGTCTACCACAACATGCAGGACACCGCGTCCAAGATGGGCATCGTCTACTCCGGCATCGAGGAGGCCCTGCACGACCCGCAGTGGGAGCCGCTCATCCACGAGAAGTTTATGACGCTCATCCCGCCCACCGACCACAAGTTTGCGGCCCTGCACGGCGCCGTGTGGTCGGGCGGCTCGTTTGTCTACGTGCCCAAGGGCACCAAACTCGACTTCCCGCTGCAGAGCTACTTCCGCCTCAACGCCAAGGGCGCCGGCCAGTTTGAGCACACGCTCATCATCGTCGAGGATGACGCCGACCTGCACTTTATCGAGGGCTGCTCCGCGCCCAAGTACAACGTGGCCAACCTCCATGCCGGTGCCGTCGAGCTCTTTGTGGGCAAGCGCGCGCACCTGCGCTACTCGACCATCGAAAACTGGTCCAAGAACATGTACAACCTCAACACCAAGCGTGCGCGTGTGGACGAGGACGGCGACATCGAGTGGATCAGCGGCTCCTTCGGCAGCCATGTGGGCTACCTCTACCCCATGAGCGTGCTCAACGGCCGCCGCGCCCGGTCGAGCTTTACCGGCATCACCTTTGCCGGCGCCGGCCAGAACCTGGATACCGGCTGCAAGGTCGTGCTCAACGCGCCCGAGACCTCGGCGACCGTCGAGACCAAGGGCATCTCCAAGAGCGGCGGCATCCAGACCTTCCGCAGCTCTATCGTGGCCACGCCCAAGGCCGAGGGTTCCAAGGCAACCGTGAGCTGCCAGTCGCTGATGCTCGACGACCAAAGCCGCTCCGATACCATCCCCGCCATGGACATCCGCGCCAAGAACGTCGACATCGGCCACGAGGCCACCATCGGCCGCATCGGCGACGACAAGGTGTTCTACCTGATGAGCCGCGGTATCTCGGAGGAAGAGGCCCGCACCATGATCGTCAACGGCTTTGCCAACCCGGTCTCCAAGGAGCTGCCGCTTGAGTACGCCGTCGAGATGAACAACCTGATCAAGCTCGAGATGGAAGGAGCGATCGGATAATGAAACAGGAAACCAACACCGCTGCCACCACGCTCGAGCAGGTCAACGCTATGCCGGCAGCAACTTGGGGTTGGCTCAAGATGAACCAGACCAAGCTCGAGCTTTCGGACGAGCTTGTCACCGCTCCCGCCGAGGCCGTTGAGGTCGAGGGCCTGGACGAGCAGTTTGCCGGCACGGCCGACGCCTTCGACGCCGCCATGGAAGCCATGGCCGAGCGCTTCCCCGAGCGCCGTGCCGCTGCCCCCGGTGATGCCGCCGATCGCGCCCGCATCACGCCCGAGACCGAGCTCGACGTGCCCGCTACCTCCGTCTACCAGGCCGGCGCCATCAAGCTCGAGGAGGAACTTTCCCCCGCCGAGGCATTCGAGACCGGCATGGGCGAGGCTGCCTACACCTACTTGACCGACCACGCTACCAAGCGCATCGTCATCGATGTGCCCGCATACAAGCACGTCACGGCTACCGTGCGCGTGAGTGGCGTCGACGCAGCGGCTGCGATTGCCGCCATCGATGTCGTCGCCCGCCCGCAGGCAACGCTCGACTTGCAGATCGCCCTGGACTCCCCCGTTACCGGCGAGGGCGTCGTGGGCTCCGTGCTGCGCGTGTGCGCCCACGAGTACGCCACCGTCAATGCGACCTGCACGCAGACGCTCGACGACAGCTGGATCGCGCTCGACGACACCGGCCTGTTCCTGGACGAGGGCGCGCGCGTCAACGTGCAGCACACCGTCCTGGGTGCCGGCGCCAGCGCCACCGGCCTTGCCGGCGACCTGCTGGGCGACACCGCCAAGGTGACCATCGATACCGATTACCTGGGCGCCCGCGAGCAGGTGCGCGACTTTAACTACGAGTTGCGCCACCGCGGCCGCAAGACCGAGTGCGAGATCGACGCCAACGGCGTGCTGACCGGCACGTCCAAGAAGGTCTACCGCGGCACCATCGACCTCGTGCACGGTTGCAAGGGCGCAACCGGCACCGAGCGCGAGACCGTGCTGCTCGCCAACAAGGGCGTCGACAACAAGACCGTCCCCGTCATCCTGTGCGACGAGGACGACGTCGCCGGCAACCACGGCGCCACCATCGGCCACGTCCGCGACGAGCAGCTGTTCTACCTCGCCTGCCGCGGCCTTGACCAAAACGCCGCCGAGGATCTGTTCATCCGCGCCAAGCTGGAGGACGCCGCGCTTTCCGCCACCGATGAGCGCACCCGCGCTGCCGTCGTCCGCCTGGGCAACAACCTGATCGATAACTTTGAAGAGGAGCTCGCATGATCGATACCGAGCACGTTAAATGCGATACCTGCACCGCCCCCGAGCCCATGGAGCTCGACGCCAGCGACGAGGCCTCGCGCGGCTGGCCCACCGTCGACATCGAGACTAATCCATACAAGGCACAGTTCCCGCTGTTCCAGCAACACCCCGAGATCGCCTTCCTCGATAGCGCCGCCACCGCGCAGCGCCCCGCCTGCGTGCTCGACGCCGAGCGCGATTTCTACCAGCGCATGAACGCCAACCCCCTGCGCGGCCTGTATTCGCTGTCCGTCGAGGCCACCGATGCCATCGCCAAGGTCCGCCAGCAGATCGCCGACCTCATCGGCGCCGCCCAGGCCAACGAAGTCGTCTTCACCCGCAACACCAGCGAGTCGCTCAACCTGGTCGCTAAGAGCTTTGCGCCCACGGTGCTGGAGCCCGGCGACGAGGTCGTCATCACCATCATGGAGCACCACTCCAACCTGATTCCGTGGCAGCAGGTCTGCCGCGAGACCGGTGCCAAGCTCGTCTACCTCTATCCCACCAAGACCGGCCAGCTCACCACCGAGGAGGTCCTGGCCAAGGTGGGTCCCAAGACCAAGATTCTGGCCGTGGGTCAGGTCTCCAACGTGCTGGGCGTCGAGAACCCGGTCAAGAACCTCGGCAAGCTCGTGCACAAGTACGGCGGCTATCTGGTCGTCGACGGCGCGCAGTCGCTGCCGCACATGCCGGTCGATGTGGCCGACCTGGGCGCCGACTTCTTTGCCTTTAGCGCGCACAAGGCCATGGGCCCCATGGGCATCGGCGTGCTGTGGGGCAAGATGGACCTGTTCAACGCCATGCCGCCCATGCTCACCGGCGGCGAGATGATCGAATCTGTTACCGAGCAGGACGCCGTCTGGGCGCCCGTTCCCGAGAAATTCGAGGCCGGCACACAGGACGCCGCCGGCATCTTCGCCACGGGCGCGGCACTCGACTACCTGGTCAACACGGTGGGTTACGAGAACATCCAGGCCCGCGAGCAGGCACTCGTCCACTATCTGATGGGCGAACTCATGCAGCTCGACTTTGTCCAAATCATCGGCTCCATCTATTGGGACAACCACCACGGCGTTGTGAGCTTTAACGTCAAGGGCATCCACCCGCACGACGTCGCGAGCATCATGGACATGGACGGCGTCTGCATCCGCGCCGGTCACCACTGCGCGCAGCCGCTGCTTACCTGGCTGGGTGTCGAAAACCTTGCTTGTTGCCGCGCCAGCGTGGCCTTCTACAACGACAAGGCCGACATCGACAAGTTCATCGCCGGCCTGCATCACGTTTGGAGCACGTTCAATGGGTAATCTGTACACCTCCACCACATTTATGGAGCACAACTCGCACCCCGACTATAAGTACGAGATGGATGCTCCCACGCACGAGCACGACGGCATCAACCCCAGCTGCGGCGACGAGCTCACCCTGCAGCTGCGCGTCGAGAACGGCGTGATCGAGGAGGCCTCCTTTACCGGCCACGGCTGCGCCATCAGTCAGGCCAGTGCCGACATCATGGCCGACCTCATCACCGGCGAGACCGTCGAGGAAGCTCACCGCCTGGCAGAGCTCTTCCTCGCCATGATCCGCGGCGAGCAGCTCTCCGAGGAGGACCTGGAAGACCTGGACGAAGCCGCCCAGCTCCAGGACATCTCGCACATGCCCGCCCGCGTCAAGTGCGCCGAGCTCGCCTGGCGCACCCTCGACGGCATGCTCGAGGGGCAAACAAACCAGTAGTTTATGCCCCGAATCCAAGGTTTTTGATTGCCGAGCCGCCCGATACGGGCGGCTCTGTTTTTACCTAATGAGCGCGAACGCACAAAGTCCGCGCGTCCGGCGCCCCGTCTGACATTTGCCACACAGCCAGACGCGAGCACGGGCGTTTTCCACAGCACCAAAGGCCTGCGGCAGGGCCCCGGGCCCGCCAAGCAATGCGCCAAGCCCCGTTCTGCGAAGCTCCGACTCGCTTCGCGCCTGCCGCAGACGGGTCCCATAGGGAGCGGCGTGCATTTTTGCGAGTATTCAGCACGCCAAGCTGTGTGTATACGCATCGAAAGCGTTAATCAACGTCTTTAGGCGCATATATATTGTGTTTTAGAACAAGCATCGCGGTCTGACGGGACGCAGGCACGTGCTTCGGGGGCGCAACGGCGGGAATCAATAGCTTCGGGACCCGTATGTTGCAAGATTGCGGCGGTGCCGACAGCAACACGATGCTGAAAACTCCGTTTTTTGCACGGCGCAGACGGGGGTAGGCACGGGCAAACCCGGACCGAGCCGTTATTTTATGCAAGATGACGATTGTTCTATGCATATTAAGAAGTGCAGTTACCGTACCAAGCTTTTGAACGCTGGTTGCGGCGTATGGACGACCCCAGCTGCGATGAACAGGCGACCTTACATCACGTTTCCGCCAGCCCGCATCGCCGTTCGCGCGCGGGCGCGCACGATACGAGAGACGGTACTTTTGCCAATCCCGGTATACCGCTCAATCTGGCGCACCGTAAAGCCGGCATTGCTCAATCCAACAATAACGGTATCGCGCTGCGCCGGCGGTGCAGTTTTAACCACATTGAGCGGAACCCCGAGGCTCTTCGCCAACTTGTCGGCAAAGGCGTGGCGTTCCCACTCTGTCTCTTTCATATCGCACAGCGCCGGCTCGCTACCGTCCGGCGTCGAAAGCGAATAGGCAATAAAGCCCTCGGCAGAACCAAAAAGTTCAAGCACGCAAGAAGGATCAGAAAATCCCCTCGCGGCATCGGCCGCATCACAGTCGTAAGAGCGCAGATGTTCCGCAAAGCTGCTCCAGGGATAACGCTCGATTAGGCTAACGCCCACCTCCTGCGGATCGGCGTGTACGGAGCGAATAGCCTCCATCACCTGCCAATCGGTATCGAGCGAGCGCCGGTCAAAACGGTTCTGGAACAGATGCCCTGTGCGCCCCGTGCGTTTATTGAACCGCCGCGCGTACGTCAAAAGCAACCGGTGCATCGCCGCGCTCATCCTGTCCTCGTAATCTGTAAGCACCAAATGCACGTGATTGCCCATAAGGCACCAGGCGATAACCGTCACACCCTCCTCCCGACAGCACTCGCGCATCAGCTCCAAAAACTCCCACCGGTCTTCATCGCTCTCAAAGATGAGCTGTTTGCCCACACCGCGAGCACAGGCATGGTAAAAGCCGGTAACCGTTCTCCAAACGCGCTGCATGGCGCTCCCTTCGCCGGGATCTGCTTACCATCCAATACAGCACGATTGAAGCGTGCCATCAAAACATTCACGCAAAACAATACGCTCGCGCAGCCAAAGGCAGCAAACAGGCGGCGAACGGCACCGTTGCAACAGGTCAACCACTGCAACGCTTGCAAGAGCGGACCAAAAGCTTGCCCAAGACGGACCCCCTCTACGGAAGTTCACGACCACAGAACATAGAGTTAAACCGTTTCAATTAAAACTTCAGGACTTCTCGCTACGAAAACTGAGCCGTTCGCCGAATATTCCGTGCATTTCGCGGTATTATAGGGGCTGCATGTCATGTCCCTTTCGAAGGGTCGCCCGGCAATCGCCAGCCACGACCCCCAGACGGGACGCCAACACGATAGAGAGGAGAGGCATGCAGTACTCACAGGAAGTGGAGAACATGTGCCCCGTTGCCAAGGGTGCATACCACGGCCCCGCACCCATCCCCGAGGAGGGCAAGTGGGTCCAGGCTAAGGAGATTTCCGACATCTCCGGTCTTACGCACGGTGTGGGTTGGTGCGCACCTCAGCAGGGCGCCTGCAAGCTCACGCTGAACGTCAAGGACGGCATCATCGAGGAGGCCCTCGTTGAGACCATCGGCTGCTCGGGCATGACCCACTCTGCCGCCATGGCTTCCGAGATCCTTCCCGGTAAGACCATCCTCGAGGCCCTCAACACCGACCTCGTCTGCGACGCCATCAACGTTGCTATGCGCGAGATTTTCCTGCAGATCGTTTACGGCCGCAGCCAGACCGCGTTCTCCGAGGGCGGCCTGCCCGTGGGCGCCTCCCTCGACGACCTCGGCAAGGGCCTTCGCTCTCAGGTCGGCACCATGTTCGGCACCAAGGCCAAGGGCGCTCGTTACCTCGAGCTCGCTCAGGGCTACGTCACCCGCATGGCTCTCAACGACAAGAACGAGATCATCGCATTCGAGTTCCTGAACCTCGGCAAGTTCACCGACGCCGTCAAGGCCGGCAAGACCCCCGAGGAGGCCATCGCTGGCGCTATGGGCCACTATGGTCAGTGGGAGAACGCTGCCAAGTACATCGACCCGCGCACCGACGAGGAGACTCACTCCGTCGCCAGCGTGTTCCCGGTTCACGAGTAGAAAGGGAGGGAAATAACTATGACTGTTACGTTCGAAGGTTACGAGCGCCGCGCTGACAAGATCAACAAGTGCCTCGCCGACAACGGCATCGCCTCCCTCGAGGAAGCTCTGCAGATCTGCACCGACAAGGGCTTCAACCCGCGTGAGATCGTCAACAACACCCAGTCCATCGCCTTCCAGAACGCCGAGTGGGCCTACACCCTCGGCTGCGCTCTCGCTGTCAAGCGTGGCGCCAAGACCGCTTCTGAGGCTGCCGCCATCATCGGCGAGGGCATCCAGGCCTTCACCGTTCCCGGCTCCGTCGCCGAGGACCGCAAGGTCGGTCTGGGCCACGGCAACCTGGGCGCTATGCTGCTCTCCGACGACACCGAGTGCTTCGCCTTCCTGGCTGGCCACGAGTCCTTCGCTGCCGCTGAGGGCGCTATCGGCCTGGCTCTGAACGCCAACAAGGCTCGCAAGAAGCCGCTGCGCGTTATCCTCAACGGTCTGGGCAAGGACGCCGCTCAGATCATCGCCCGCATCAACGGCTTCACCTACGTGAAGACCCAGTTCGACTACTTCACGGGCGAGCTCAAGGTCGTCGAGACCATCCCCTACTCCGATGGTCCCCGCGCCGCCGTCAACTGCTACGGCGCCGACGACGTCCGCGAGGGCGTTGCCATCATGTGGCACGAGAACGTCGACATCTCGATCACCGGCAACTCCACCAACCCGACGCGCTTCCAGCACCCCGTCGCTGGCACCTACAAGAAGGAGCGCCTCGAGGCTGGCAAGAAGTACTTCTCCGTCGCTTCTGGTGGCGGCACTGGCCGTACCCTGCACCCGGACAACATGGGCGCCGGCCCTGCCTCTTACGGCATGACCGACACCATGGGCCGTATGCACTCCGACGCCCAGTTCGCCGGTTCTTCCTCCGTGCCTGCGCACGTCGACATGATGGGTCTCATCGGCATGGGTAACAACCCCATGGTCGGTGCCACCGTCGCCTGCGCTGTCGCCGTCGAGGAGGCCCTCAAGGCCTAATCGCGCTTGCGCGATGCTCATATAGTTGAGCTTTGGAGCCGCTATCCACCCGGGTAGCGGCTCTTTTTGTTTGCGCTGGCGCAGGGTATCTAATGCCGATATATCAGCTGGGGCGAAATACGAGATGTGAAGAGATGGAGCGTCAGAGCGTCCATGACGCCCACCTGCCATATTTGCCCTTTACCGATTTGACGAGTCTTTGCGGCCCCATTGCCGATCACCCGTGCGACAATGCGCCGGACGAGAAAGGAATCCGATGGAATCGACTGATGTACTGGTAATTGGATCTGGCATTGCGGGCCTTTGTGCCGCCATCGAAGCGGCACGCACGGGTGCAACCGTCACTGTGGCAAGCGCCGGCAAGACCATGAGTGGATCGAGCTTCTTCCCGGGTACCTGGGGCCTCGGCCTCATCGGTCCCGTCGACGAAGACGACGAGCAGGACCTCATCGACACCATCCAGACCGTCGGCGGCGGTGTCGCCGACCCCGAACTCGTCCAAACGTTCGTCCACGGCATTCCCCAAGCGATTGACTGGCTCGAGCAAGACCTGGGCGTTGAGCTCCAGCGTCCGCAAAGCGCCAAGAGTGCTCAACAAAAGCAATTTATCCCCTGCTTTGACCACAAGACGCGCATGTGGCGCGGCCTCACCCGCAAGCCCCTTGAGGACGCTCTGACGACCTGGATCGAGTCGCTCGGCATTCGCCTGCTCCCCCGCCATGAGCTTATCGACCTTGTTGAGGACACGAACGGCAGAATAACCGGAACCGTACTCTACGACCTTACCGAAAATCGAATCGTGCCCTTTGCTGCCAAGGCCACGATCATCGCAGCCGGTGGCACAGGCGGCCTGTTCGAGCGCAGCCTTACGTCGGCTGATGTGCTCAGCTCCTCGCAGGCCATCGCACTGGCGCACGGCGCAACACTTACTAATATAGAGTTCATGCAGATGATGCCCGGCTTCATCGAGCCCAGGCGTAACTTGGTCTTCAACGAGAAAACCTGGCGCTACGTGCATGTAGACCAGCCGGTAGATATTGCCGACGACAAGCTGAACGACCTGCTCGAGCAGCGCTCTGGATATGGTCCCTTCACGTCACGCTTGGCCTCCCGCGCTATCGATCTCGTCATCGATCAGGCAGGTGTCGAAGGCCTGGCACTCCACTACGACTTCCCCCGCGAGGATGTCCCAGAGTTTGTGCAGACCTTTGCCACCTGGCTGCAAGACGAGCACGGCATCGCCCCGACTGACGAGATGCGCGTTGCGATGTATGCCCACGCCGCTAACGGCGGCATCAAGATCGATAAGACTGCGCACACGGGCATTGAGGGCCTCTACGCTTGCGGCGAGGCGACAGGCGGCATGCACGGCGCCGACCGCATTGGTGGCTTGTCAAGCGCCAACGGCATCGTATTCGGACGTATCGCGGGCGCATCGGCAGCCCTCACAGCGCAGAAAGAGCCTGAGGCGGCCCTGAAGGCGGATATCACCCTCCCCCAGTACGGCATTGCCACAACAGATGCCGAACGCCTGACACACAGCCTTAGGCACACGATGAGCACCTTTTGCATGATCAACAGGACCGAAACAGGCCTATCCGAGGCACTACACGAGCTTGAGGGCTTGAAGACGGAGGCAACGACCTTGAGCACACAGAAAGCCCAGGACAGCGAAGTCGCAGCCCTCGCCCGCCTGCAATCGCAGATTCAGCTGGCACAGGAAATGGTCAAAGCCATGCGCAAGCGAACCGAAAGTCTCGGGTCGCACTATCGAGCGGATTAAACCGGACACCTATCTAAAGCAGAACACAACCAATCGATATCCATGGGCCCCGTGAGCTCGAAGCAGCACGGGGCCCATTCGTGTCCGCACGACAGCGTATCCTTATTCTGAATACAGAGCGGACAAAGCCCGCATAGAAAATAGACCAGCGAGGAGGAGATATGGACAGTAGAGATATCGAGAAGTGGCGTATCGAACTTGATAGCTACGCCAATGTGGAAGACGGCGTTGAGTATTGGCTCGCACGCGATTTAATGGAACCCATGGGGTACACTCGATGGGAGAACTTCGCCGAAGTTGTTAAGAGGGCAAAAGTCTCATGCGAAACAAACAAAACTCCAGTTGATTCCCATTTTCGTGACACCACGAAAATGGTAACTGCCGGTGTCGCCGCTCGCGCGGTTAAAGACTACAAACTTACGCGCTATGCATGCTATTTAATCGCACAGAACGGAGATTCAAACAAGCCAGAGATCGCGCTCGCCCAGGCATACTTTGCCGTGCAGACGCGCCGCCAAGAGCTCATAGAGCAGCGCTTCGCAGAGATTCAGCGCTTGCAGGCGCGTCACTCGCTATCCGATTCAGAGAAACAGCTCTCGGGTATTGCGTTCAAACGCGGCGTGGACTCCAAAGGATTCGCGATCATCAAGTCGAAGGGCGATGAGGCGTTATTCGGCGGCAGAAGCACGGCGGAAATGAAGCAGTAGCTCGGCGTACCCAAGAGCGCGGCATTGGCGGACAGGTTAGCCGATGTCCTCATCAAAGCAAAGGACCTCACGAACTCGATGACGGCCTTCAACGCCGAGGAACACGACTTGTACGGTCTGGACCAGATCAAACAAGAACACGTCGAGAACAACACGAGCGTGCGTGGCAGCCTCATCGACCGCGGAATTGTTCCCGAGAACCTACCGCCTGCCGAGGATACAAAAAAGCTCGAGCGTCGCGTGAAGGCAGACGAGAAGAAACTCAAGGAGGGTACTGACGGTTTCACCGATCCCCAGGGTAGACTCAATCTGTGAAAGCGGCCGCGCCCTTTCGGGTTCGACCCCATGCGAGGTTAACAAAAAAGCGACCAGCCTAAGCCAGTCGCTTTAACATGCTTTGGGTGGGCCGTCAGGGGGTCAGCCTGCTGTGCAGGCGGTCACTGCGGCGCTTCGCGCCTTGCGCGCTGCGCTGGCAAATGCTTACGCATTTCCTCAGCTCCGCGCCCCGACGGGTTCGACCCGATGCGAGGTTAACAAAAAAGCGACCAGCCTAAGCCAGTCGCTTTAACATGCTTTGGTGGGCCGTCAGGGGGTCGAACCCTGGACCTTGGGATTAAGAGTCCCCTGCTCTACCAACTGAGCTAACGACCCAAAGCTAAAGTCCGTTATGGCGGACTTTAGAGGAGATATCGTGTGGTGGGCCGTCAGGGGTTCGAACCCTGGACCTTGGGATTAAGAGTCCCCTGCTCTACCAACTGAGCTAACGACCCGATATCAACACGAAGCAAGAACTGGGGTGGGTAAAGGGACTCGAACCCTCGACCTACGGGACCACAACCCGTCGCTCTAGCCAACTGAGCTACACCCACCGTGTCCTGTGCGCTTCGCGCTCGACTATTATTGCAAGGAACGCCACGCGATGCAAGCCCCAATTTTCAAGAATTTTGAAAAGAGTTTTTCGAGCGCGTTTCGAGCAATTCCCACCGGTTCCATAGGAGTAAACTTGCCCCACTGCAAATCCTCGAAAGGACCGGCATGAAAGAACTCTCCAACCGCACGGCAACATTTACCGATTCGGTCATCCGCCGCATGACACGCATCTCCAATAAGTACGATGCCGTCAACCTGTCGCAGGGCTTCCCCGACTTCGATCCTCCGGCGCAGCTGCTCAACAGCCTGAGCACCATCGCCGCCGACCCCAAGCCGCTCTACCACCAGTACTCCATTACCTGGGGCTCCCAGGCCATGCGCGAGGCGCTCGCCGCCAAACAGGAGCACTTTATGGGCATGCCGATCGACCCCAACAAGAATATCGTGGTCACCTGCGGCTCCACCGAGGCCATGATGGCCGCCATGATGACGGTTACGAACCCCGGAGACAAGGTCGTCATCTTCTCGCCGTTCTACGAGAACTACGGCGCTGACACCATTCTCTCGGGTGCCGAGCCCATCTATGTGCCGCTCAACCCGCCCACGTTCGACTTTGACCGCGAGACGCTCGAGGCAGCCTTCCGCGACAACGACCCCAAGGCCATCGTCCTGTGCAACCCTTCCAACCCTTGCGGCAAGGTCTTTACGCGCGAGGAGCTCACCTTCATCGCCGACCTCTGCAAAAAGTACGACGCCTACTGCATTACCGACGAGGTATACGAGCACATCGTCTACGCGCCCCACGAGCACGTCTATATGGCCACGCTGCCCGGCATGTTCGAGCGAACCATCAGCTGCAGCTCGCTGTCTAAGACGTACTCCATCACCGGTTGGCGCCTGGGCTACACCATCGCCCCGGCCCAGATCACCGAGCGTATCAAGAAGGTCCACGACTTTCTCACCGTGGGTGCCGCCGCTCCCCTGCAGGAAGCCGTTGTCACCGCCCTCAACTTCGACGACAGCTATTACGATGAGGTCCTCGACCTCTACACCGCCAAACGCGACTTGTTCTGCCAGGGGCTCGATAGCATCGGTCTTGAGCATAACGTGCCGCAGGGCGCCTACTACGTCATGATGGACATCTCTGAGTTTGGCTATGACAGCGACCTCGAATTCTGCGAGGACCTCGCATCCAAGGTGGGCGTGGGCGCCGTGCCCGGCTCGAGCTTCTTCCGCGAGCCCGTCAACCATCTGATTCGTTTCCACTTTGCCAAGCGGGATGAGACGCTTAACGCGGCACTGGAGAACCTCAAGTCGCTACGTGATAAAATCAAGCCGCGCGGGTAAGGACGGCCCGGCAACTAAAGCAACCAAAGAAGCCCCGCACCGCCCGCCACGTTGCGAGGCTTCTTCTTTTTATAGCGCTTTCTTAAATGGTTTAGAGCCCTATACTTTAGTCACGGAGCAACTCGTCCCAGAGAGAGGAATACTATGGCAGAACAGCAGCTTATCGGAGCGCTCGAGGCCGGCGGCACCAAGATGGTCTGCGCCACGGGCTATGCAGACGGTACGGTCCTGGAGCGTGAGCAGATCGCGACCACGACCCCGCAGGAGACCGTTGAGGCCGTCAATGCATGGTTTGCGAACAAGGGCATCGCCGCGCTGGGCATCGGCGCCTTTGGACCCACCGCAGTCAACCCTGCCTCGCCCCAATACGGCAAGATCCTGGAGACGCCCAAAACGGCATGGCGCTACTTCGACCTGCTGGGCACCATCCAAAACGAGCTCAATATTCCCTGCGGCTACGACACCGACGTCAACGTTGCCTGCTTGGGCGAGGTCACCTTTGGTTGCGCCCAGGGCCTCACGGACGTGGTCTACCTGACCATCGGCACCGGTGTGGGCGCCGGCGTGCTCTCGGGCGGTAAGCTCGTACACGGCATGATGCATCCCGAGGCCGGCCACATCCTGGTCACGCGCGACCCGCGCGACACCATCGGCGAGCATAGCGCTTGCCCCTTCCATGACAACTGCCTCGAGGGCCTCATCGCCGGCCCCGGCGTTAAAAAGCGCTGGGATGGCAAGAGCGCCGGAGACATGGCCGATGACCCAGAGGCCATGGATCTGCTCGCAGGCTATCTAGCACAGGCGCTCATGACCTACACGCTGTGCTACGCGCCGCAAAAGATCATCATCGGCGGCGGTGTGGCCGACCACACCCCCATCGTGCCGCTCGCACGCAAAAAGTGTGCCGAGATGCTCAACGGCTATATCGTCACGCCCGAGGTCAACGACATCGATAACTACATCGTCAACAACAGCCTCGAGGGCAAGCAGGGCATTATGGGCTGCCTGGCCCTGGGCGCACAGGCGCTTCAGTAGCAGACGCACCCACAGGGCGTGGCGCGCCCGGCAAATCCGACCTACGGAACGACGCCACCACGCCTCATATAAGCCCTCAAATAAAAAAGGCCGCCTAGGACCAAACAATACGTCCTAGGCGGCCTTTTTAGCGCACATCAGCGACCGTAAGAGATATCGGAGCACAACGCCCGTTGCCGCTCCACAGCAGTCGATCATCACATCGGTGATCATGCCGGCGCGTCCCGGCACAAAGAGCTGAATCGTCTCGTCGATCGAGGGAATCAGCAGCAGGAACACCGCCGTGGGCAGCAGCACGTCAAAGGTGCGCCGGCCCTCAAAATCAAAGGCGTGCGTTGCCAAGATGCCGAGCACCATATACTCGGTAAAATGCGCGCACTTGCGAACAACAAAGTTGGTCACCCATTCATATGGAAGTCCCACGCTGTGCAGGAAACCGCGGATAGCTTCCATGACCGTTAGGCTCAGCGAGCCCGACCCCGAGCCGGGAACCAGCGAATTGCCCCAGATCAAGAGCGCCATCAGGCAGGTTACAACCGCCCATTTTCGATTGATCTTAACCATGCAGAAGTTATGCCTCCGCGCGGAGCGGCGCGAAGCTGGCGGTACCGCCCTCGATAACGCTCAGATAGGCACGGCCCGTACGCTTGGCGGTTGAGGACTGCAGGCGCTCGATCTCTTCCTCGAGGATCTGATTGACGCGCTCGTGACGACGGTTTTCCATAATGCCGGCGGCAATAGCCTCGGCCCGCTCGATGCTCTCGCGCGAGATACGGGCAGTATCCTCGGGGAACACAGCACTGTGACGGCCGACATAGGCGGGGGCAGCAGGCTGAGGGGCAGCGACGGGAGCGGGGGCTGCAACAGGAGCGGGCTCGTCAATCTCATCCAGAATCGCGGTGGCGGCGGCCCACATGTCCTCGTGGCCCGAGTAATCGGCCATGGGAACATCAACCTCGAGCGAGGCGTCCGGAAGGTCGCCGGTGTCGATGCGATCTTGGGCATCAATCGATGCGGTGACGGCTGCAGGCTCATCGAGGTCATCGAGATCGATGTCCACGGCACCGGAGATGATAGGCATGCTGGCGAGGTTTGCATTGTACGGCGCAGCCTCAGCCGCCTGCTGCTGGGCAGGAGCGCCCCAAAGCGAGCTTTCGGCGGCACGGCGGGCGGCAACGGCCTCCTCGTCCGCAGTCATGGCTTCATCAACGTACGAATTGTCGGCAGAAGCGTTCGCGTCCGCCGAGGTAGCGCTGTAGGCGTTATTGGCTGCCGCGTTGGCGACGAGCGCCACGAAAGCCGCCGTGCTGCCCGCAGGGGCGGCCTGGGAGCCAGACACGGCGCGTGCCGCGGCGGCGATGTCGTCGCGATTGAAGGAGCCGGTCTGCCCGCCGTTGGTGAGCTCGTCGATGGCGACTTGATAGACGTCGCGCGAGTGTGCAGGGTCGCAGCTCACCGGCGAATCGTCGTCAAGCATACTGTCGATCATGGACCAAGCCTCGTCCTCGTCCATAGCATCTGCGGCTCGAGCGATGGTAGGGACACCATCATCGGCATGACGGCGCTGGAACGCACCAGTCAGGCCGGAAAGGAATGCCGAGGTAGACTGCTCCGCCTGAGCCTGAGAATCAGAAGCCGCAGCGTAAGGAGTCGCATCCTGCTGCTGAGCTGAAATCGAGGCGGTCTTGAACTCGCTTTGATGCTGATTGAGATTGGCGGCACCGCCCATGGCATCGGGCTGGAACAGACGCTCTTCACGCTGCGCACGATACTCGGAGATACCCAGCGAGGCGGCATAGATGCCCACGCCCGCCACCGCGCCCACGGCGAAGGGAACCGCACCCGCCACGACCGTCTCGTTCACAGACGAAAACGGCAGCGTCGCGGCATACATAACCACGGGAGCGGCAAGGCCGATCCCGCACGAAAGTCCGGCAAGGACTGCTCGTTGTGTTGCATCAGAAGAAGCCATGAGCTCTCCCCATCTTCCAGCACCCAAATCGCATCATTCAGTTGGCTGCGCGAGAGAAGATGAAGCGGGGCTATGCCCCAAAGCAACGGTATATGGTTCGTTTCATCTGCGTTATCCGTCGCGAAGCTTAAAAGCTATTATGCGAAACCGCCCTGTCGATTGCAAGCGACGATGTCGGATTGAAACGGGAAACCTGCTGCTTGCCAGTCTTATGGTCAAAAATAAGCGCGGAGCGGCGATATAGAAAAGGGCCGAGGCTCAAAGCCCCGACCCTTTATTGCATTGATGACTATCGCTGCGTGTGGATGACAACCTAGAACGTCTGCTCGTAGTCGCTGTGCTTTTTGGCCGAACGCACCAGGAACTCCTGGTTGGTGTTGGTGCCCTTAAGACCCTTGATAAACGACGCAGCTGCGCGCTCGGTGTTGTTCATGCCGGCAAGAATGCGACGCAGGCCAAAGACAAACGGACGCATCTGCTCGTCAACCAACAGGTCCTCGTTACGCGTACCGGAGGCAACGGGGTCGATAGCCGGGAAGATGCGGCGGTCGGCCAGGTCGCGGTCGAGCTTGAGCTCCATGTTGCCGGTGCCCTTGAACTCCTCAAAGATGACCTCGTCCATCTTGGAGCCGGTGTCGATGAGGGCAGAGGCCAGGATGGTGAGCGAGCCACCGTTCTCGATATTGCGGGCTGCGCCCAGGAAGCGCTTGGGCGGATACAGTGCCGCCGAATCGACGCCGCCCGAAAGGATGCGGCCTGAGGCGGGCGCCGCCAAGTTGTAGGCGCGGGCAAGACGCGTGATGGAGTCGAGCACCACCACGACATCGCCGCCCAGCTCCACGATGCGCTTGGCGCGCTCGATGACGAGCTCTGCCACACGAGTGTGGTTGTCGGCGGGCATATCGAAGGTCGACGCCACAACCTCGCCCTTGATGGAACGCTGCATATCGGTAACCTCTTCGGGGCGCTCGTCGACGAGCAGGCAGATGAGGTGCACCTCGGGGTTGTTAATCGAGATAGACTGGCAGATCTTCTTGAGGATTGTGGTCTTGCCGGCCTTGGGCGGGGACACGATCAAGCCACGCTGACCCTTGCCGATCGGCGACACGATGTCGATGGCGCGACCGGTAATGGAATCCTTGCCATGCTCCATGCGCAGCGGCTCGTTGGGATAGACCGGGGTGAGGTCACCGAACTTGGGGCGGTTGCGAATCTGCTCGGGGTCTAGACCGTTGACGGTCGTGATTTTGGCGAGGCCGGCGCGCTTGTCGCCGCCGCGCGAAGGACGAAGCGAGCCCTCGATGACGTCGCCCGTGCGCAGACGCGCGGAGCGGATGAGGTAGGCGGGCACGAAGGCGTCGTCGTTGGACTTCATGTAGCCATGGGCATGGATGATACCGGAGCTGTCCGGACGAATCTGCAGGATGCCCTTGATGTCGCGGAAGCCCTCGGCCTTCGCGGCGGTGACGTAGATCTCCTCGACGAGCTCGGCTTTCTTCTTGCCGGTCGTCTCAATCTCGAACTCCTTGGCCTTCTCGCGCAGCTCGGCGACCTTCATGGCCGCGAGCTCCTCGCGCGAAAGCGTGGGCTCGGTGGGAGCGGCATTGCGCTCCTTATTGCGCTGCTTGCGGTCGCGCTGACGGTTGCGGCGATCGTTGTTACGCTCGTCCTTGCGCTCGTTGCGGTCATTACGCTCGTCGTTGCGCTTGTGCTGACGGCGGTTGGGGCGAGCGCTCTCTTCGGTCTCGACGGGGGCGGTGCCATCGGTTGCGGAGGCGTCTTCGTTAGCCGAAGCATCATCGCTGGCCTCGGCATTGGAATCGCCCTGCGGCTCGGCCTCGGCATGCTGCTCGACGGCCTTGGCCTTAGCGGACTTCTTGCGACCGCGCTTGGGCTTCTCGGACGCAGACTGTTCGACGTCTTGGGGCTCGGCGGCATCAGTCGATGCATCGGCGGTCGTCTCGGCGGAAACCTCGGACGCACCCTTCTTGGCAGCCTTGGCCTTGGACGTGCGCTTAGCAGCAGTACGATGGCTGCGACCAGGACGGACGTCGGCGGGCTCGACATCGGCAGAAACGGCCTCGGAAGTCGTAGCATCCTGGACGGGCGCGTCGGCAGCGGTTGCAGGCTCGGCGGTCGCCGCAGCATCCCGAGCGGCGGCGGCTGCGGCTGCGGCCTTCTCGGCCTCGACGAAAGCCTTGGGCTTGCGACCGCGACGGTGCGGGCGCAAAGCCGGATCGACAACGGGAACTTCGCTGGCCTCGACAGGCGCAGCGGGCTCAACAGGCGATGTGCCCTCCCCTGCCGCGGAACGGACCGAAGCCTCAGCGAGCTCGGGGGTTACCTGATCGGCAACCTGCTCGGCCTTAGCAGCCGTGCGACGGCGTGTGCGCGGTACCGGCTTCTCGGTTGGCTGGTCGGCGACAGGGGTCTCGGTGGCGGCAGGCGTCTCGGGCACAAACGGAGCTGCAAGCTCGGTCAGAGCCGCGGCCTCACGCTCGGCAGCACGACGGCGGGCGCGCACCACCTGAGCCTCGCTAATCTGCGCCAACGCACGTGCCTGCGCGACCTCATCGGAAATCGGCGCCGAGGAGTCAGCTGCAACGGTACGCTTGGCGCGCGTCGTGCGCGTGGTACGGCGCTTGGGCTTGGTGACCTCCTCGCCGTCATCGGCAGGCTTGGCCGCGCGGCGCGTACGCTTGGGCTTTGCCGGAGCAGCCTCCTCACCAGTTGCAGACACGGCCTTCTCAGCCGCTACAGGCGTAGGCGTCGAAGCAGCCTTAGGCGTCTCAGGAGCCGAGGCTTGCGCGGGCGCCGCGACCTGGTCCGACGCAACCGGTGCAGCGGGAGCGGCTTGCGTCGTCGATATTTCGTTTTCTTGCTGTTGATCAGACACAGTGTTTGCTCAACTTTCTTTTCAAGCCCTGTGATCACATGCTCCCTGCATAAACCTTCAGGGCGGCTAAACAGTCTAGCTCCGTCAAATACCGACGGACATCATTGATCTGTATCGAGATATTTGCGTCATATACGCAGCGTTAGTGTAACACAACCGCAACCACCTGCAACTTAGTCATTGAGGACGTTCTTAAACGACTAGTCAAAAGGGACAATCTTTGGTTTACCGCCCACAAACCTGAATGCCTCCGCCAAAACTATGACGGTTTACTACGACGAATCGCTCAACCGCGACCACTCCGAAATTTGTTGAACTAAAACCGCAGGTAGATGCCTTGCACTTTTTTGCGAAAAGCCGGCGTGGTTGGAATTTCTCAATTCATCGTAGTAAACCGGCATAGTTTCGTATTTCCAGCAGTCCCAAATTCGTCAATACGACGGCGTTTGTGCAAAAAGCCCGACCTCCATATGGGAGATCGGGCTTTCAAGGCTCAGTTAAACCAAACTTGCGCGGTCAAATGACCCGTAGCTTACATCTGCTCGGGAGCGGAGACACCAACAAGGGTGAGCACCAGGGCGAGCGTCACGCGGACGGCGTCGCAAGCGGCCAGACGGGCACGCGAAAGCTCGGGGTCGACGGGACGGCCCTCGCTCGGCAGAACCTGGCAGGCAGCGTAGAAGCTGTGGAAGTCGCCGGCGAGTTCCTCAGCAAAGTGCGTCAGACGGAACGGGGCGCGGTCGCGAGCGCAGCTGGCGATGAGGTCGGTGAGCTCGTTGAGCTTACGCGAAAGGGCGAGCTCGGTCGGGTCGGTCAGCAGCGAGTAATCAACGTTCTCACCGATGGCCTTGGCGGCGACGGCCTTCATGCCCATCTCGTCAGCCTGCTCGGGCGTAACGTCGGCGGCACGGCGCAGGATGGAGCACACGCGGGCGTGAGCATACTGCACGTAATAGACCGGGTTGGAGTTGTCGCGCTTCTTAACGGCCTCAATATCGAAGTCGACCATCTGGTTGGAGCTCTTGGAGATGAGCGTGTAGCGGGCGGCGTCGGAACCGACCTCGTCGACGAGCTCCTGCAGGGTCACCATGGTGCCCTTGCGCTTGGACATACGGACGGGCTTGCCGTTGCGCAGCAGGTTGACGAGCTGGCCCAGCAGAACCTCAAACTTGCCGGGATAGCCAAGAGCGTCGCAGACGCAGCGGACGCGCTCGATGTAGCCGTGGTGGTCGGCACCCCAGATGTCGATGACGTGGTCGACGCGCTGGAACTTATCCCAGTGATAGGCAACGTCGGAGGCGAAGTAGGTGTACTCGCCGTCGGACTTGATCAGGACGCGGTCCTTGTCATCGCCCAGGTCGGTGGAGCGGAACCACAGGGCGCCGTCCTTGGTGTAGAGGTAGCCCATCTTGTCGAGCTTCTCAAAAGCGCGGTCGACGGCGGAGGTGCCGGCGGTCTCGCCCTCAGTGTCCTTCACATACAGTGAGCGCTCGGAGAACCAACGATCGAAGTCGCAGTTAACGGCATGGCAAAGGTCGCGCATGTTGTCGACCATCTTTACATAGCCGCGCTCGCGGAAGCTCTCCATACGCTCCTGAGGATCGGCGTTGACCCACTTATCGCCGTCAGTGCGCCAGAACTCGGCGGCCTCGTCGATGATGTAGTCGCCGCCATAGGAGTCCTTGCCAAGGGTCTCGGCAAAGTTATCCTGGTACGGATGAGTCTCGGGATGCTCGTCATTCTCGTCGGCAACGAAGGCGTCGCGGTCGGCAATCAGCAGCTTGTGAGCCTCGTCGATATCCACGCCCTGCTTGGCGATGATGTCGGCAAGCTGCATATAGCGCGTGCTGATGGAGTTGCCGAAGGTGTTCATCTGAGAGCCGTGGTCGTTGATGTAGAACTCACGCTGGATGTCGTAACCGGCGTGGTCCATAACACGGCAGAGTGAGTCGCCCAGCGCGGCCCAGCGGCCGTGGCCGATGTGCATGGGGCCGACGGGGTTAGCGGAAACGAACTCGACCTGGGTCTTCAGGCCACCACCGACGTTGGACTTAGCGAAGTCCATACCCTTCTCGCGAGCCTCGCCAAAGATGGCATTCTTGACGGCAACGGAGAGGTAGAAGTTGATGAAGCCGGGGCCTGCGATCTCGACCTTCTCGATCGCGGGGTCCTCGGGCATATGGGCAACGATGGCCTCGGCGATCTTGCGCGGGGCGCAGTGGGCCAGCTTGGCGGACTTCAGGGCCATGGTAGAGGTCCACTCGCCATGAGAAGTGTCAGCCGGTCGCTCGATAGCGCAATCGTCAAGTTCAAATGCGGAAAGGTCGCCGGCCTCCTGGGCCGCAGCAAGCGCAGCACGTACCAGCTCTTCAATCTTCTCGGGCATAGATCCTCCTTGTGTTAAAGCCCCCGAGCTCTTGGTCACTCGTAGGGCAAAAGCCAGAGTTTGTAGCACTCTATCACAAGCGACGGGCACTGTCGCAGGGTAAAGCTAATAGATATTGCATATGCACAAAAATGACTACAGCTTGTATGGAGTCACTCAAAGATGCCAGTCTGCCTGCAGATTATGCAGGCGTTGAAAATGCATAAAGGTGTGAATGAGCTGCGTCTGTTATCGAATACTCTTACCTATCAGAGTTGTGTGCTTTTCCTGCATAAAGTAAGGGTTTGCGCACGTCAGCGTGTTATTCTAGACATACGTAAATTCGTATAAGTTGGAGGTAGCATGTTCTCAATCGGTCAACACGTCATTCATCCGGGTCAGGGAGTCTGCACCGTCGTCGGTTTTAGGGACGACACGCCGCAGCCCATGCTGTTGCTCGAGACCAAGCAGGGACATGCGCAGACGATCCTCATGTACCCCGTGGCGCAGGCCGATCGTTTGCATGCCGCCATCTCCCAGCAAGATGCCGAGCACCTGCTGAGCCACTATGACGAGCTGGAGTGCGACACCTTTACCGAGCGTAACAGCTCGCTTGAGGAGACGCACTTTAAGCAGCAGCTCAAGCTGGGCGCGCCCGAGACGGTCCGCGTGGCAAAGACCATGATGCACCGCATTCGCCAGGCCGAGGAAGCTGATAAAAAGCCCAGCTCTTACTACATGCGCGTACTCAAGGAGGCCAAGCGTCGCTCCATCGAGGAGTTCGCCGTGGCCTTGGGCGTCACCGAGGAGGACGCCGAAGCCCGCCTAGCCCAAGCCGCCCTCAACTAACCCAACCGCGCCAAAACCACCACAAAGGGGACAGACACCTTTGTGGTGGTTTTCTTGTTCTAGTAGTATTCATTCTTATCGATACCCACGAGCACAAGGAGTCTCTTATGGCAGAGCCGCTTACCGCCGGAATCACCCGCGACCGCGCGTTCGAACTGCTCAACGAACACAACAAGGACCCGTTCCACATCACCCATGGCGAGACGGTCGAGGGCACTATGCGCTACTTTGCGCGCGAGTTCGACCCCGAGAACGAGGAGTTTTGGGGCATCGTCGGTCTGCTGCACGACCTGGATTGGGAGGAGCATGAGGACGACCCCATGAACCACACCATCTATGCTGCCGAGATTCTTGAGGGCGAAGGTGCGTCTCCCGAGCTCATTCGCGCCATCCAGACGCACACGTCGGACTTCAACACCTCGCTGCCCAAACCCGAGCTGCAGATGGAAAAGATCCTGTTTGCCTGCGATGAGCTCACCGGCCTGATCGGCGCTGCAGTCATCATGCGCCCGAGCAAGAGCGTTATGGACTTTACGACCAAGTCGCTCAAGAAGAAGTTCAAGGACAAGCGCTTTGCCGCCGGCTGCTCGCGTGACGTGATTTCGCAGGGCGCCGAGATGCTGGGCTGGGAGCTTCCCGAGCTCTTCGACCGTACCATCGCGGCCATGCAATCCTTCGCTCCCGATCGCGACACCTTCCAGGCCTAACCGCCCACGCCACCTATAACCACCGCAAAGGGGACAGGCACCTTTGTGGTGGTTTTTCGTTTGCAACAGGTTTAGGGACGGACCTGGCCGGTGCCGCGGAGCTTGTATTTGTAGGTAGTGAGGGCCTCGGCGGCAAAGGGGCCGCGGGCGTGGAGCTTTTGGGTCGAGATGCCGATCTCGGCGCCCAGGCCAAACTCGCCGCCGTCGGTGAAGCGCGTGCTGGCGTTGGCATACACGGCCGAGGCATCGACCGCGTCCAGGAAGCGCTCGCAGGCATCCTCGTCCTCGGCAACGATGGCCTCGGAGTGCATGGTGCCGTAGCGGTTGATGTGCGCGATGGCTTCGTCCTCGTTCGCCACGACCTTCACGCTCATCTCGAGCGCCAGATACTCGCGGCCCCAGTCCTCCTCAGTCGCGGCTACATAGTCGTCGCCCTCGGCAAGCCCGGCGGCAGCGCATGCGGCGCACGTGGCCTCGTCGCCGTGAATCAGCACGCCGTGGTCGTGCAGCACGGCAACGACCGCCGGCAAAAACGAATCCGCCACGGCACGGTCGACCAGCAGCGACTCGGCGGCATTGCACACGCCCACGCGCTGCGTCTTAGCGTTGACGATAATGTTGAGCGCCTTGTCAAAATCGGCGGATTCATGCACGTAGATGTGGCAGTTGCCTGTGCCCGTCTCGATCACCGGCACAAGCGACTCGCGCACGCAGCGCTGGATCAGGCCCGCACCGCCACGCGGAATGAGCACATCGACAATACCGCGGAGCTTCATGAGCTCGCCGGTGGCCTCGCGGTCGGTGGACTCGATCATCGAGATAGCTTCGCGTGGAAAGCCCTGGGCCTCAAGCGCATCGGCCAGCAGTTCGGCAATCATGGCGCACGAGTGGTAGGCCAGCGAACCGCCGCGCAGGATGCAGGCGTTGCCGGTGCGGATGCAGATGCCCGCGGCATCGGCCGTCACGTTGGGGCGCGCCTCGTAGACCATGGCAACCAGGCCCAGCGGCACACTCACGCGCGTAAGGTCCACGCCACTCGCAAGCACACGGTGATCGAGCACGCGGCCCACGGGATCGGGCAGCTCGGCGAGCTTCTCCAGGCCGGCGGCCATGCCCTCGACGCGCTCGGGCGTCAGCAGCAGACGATCGAGCAATCCGACCGAGGTGCCCGCATCACGCGCAGCGGACATATCGAGCTCGTTGGCGGCGACGATGGAGTCGATACCGTTGCGCAGTGCTGCGGCCATGGCGCGCACGGCCTCCTGGCGCTGCTCGTCGCTCGCCGTGGCAAGCGAGGCCGACGCTGCCTTAGCGGCAACGGCAAGATCGTGGACATACGTGGCTATATCGACCGACATGGACGGCCCTTTCTCCTAGAAGTTTGCAACCATGGTAGCCGATTTGCGCATGGCCTCGCCCGCGGCGGTAGAATTGGTCAACCCGAAACACCGCAACGAACGGAAGACTCACATGGCCCTCATTACTTCGTACCACGTCCCCGGCCTGTATGTCGAGGACCACAGCATCGACGTCCCCCTCGACTGGCGCGGCCTGGAGCCAATGCTCCTGGCCGTCGGCAGCACCATGCGCCGCGGCGCTATGCCGGCACCAATCGCCGGCGCGCCCGAGAGCATCAAGCTCTTCTACCGCGTGGTTTGCGCGCCCGACCGCATCAACGACGATCTGCCGCTGCTTCTGTTTTTGCAGGGCGGCCCCGGCGGCGAGAGCCCGCGTCCGCTGTCACCCACAAGCGATGGCTGGATCGAGGAGGCCGTCAAGCACTTCCGCGTGGTCCTGCCCGACCAGCGCGGTACCGGGCGCAGCAGCTGTGTAGACGGGCGCACGATTGCCGCACTGGGCGAGCGCGCCGAGGCGGCAGGCTCCGATGCGGCCCGCTCGCAGGCGGACTTCCTCAAGCGTCACCTCACCAGCTCCATCGTGCGCGATTTTGAGTACCTGCGCCTGGTGGGCTTTGGCGGCAAGCCCTGGGTCACACTCGGGCAGAGCTACGGCGGCTTTTTGACGTTGAGCTATCTGTCGCTCTTCCCCGAGGGCGTGGCGGCAAGCTTTACCTGCGGCGGCATTCCGCACGTGCCGGCGAGCGCCAGCGAGGTCTACGCGCACACCTTCCCGCGCATGGCCGCCAAGACGCAGCAGTATTACGACCGTTACCCCGCCGATGTCGAGCGCGTGGCAGCCCTGGCCGATGCGCTCGAGGCTCAGAAGCCCGTACTGCCCGACGGCTCGCCAATGACGGTCGAGCGCCTACAGCTCATGGGCAGCGACTTTGGCATGAAGCCGAGCTTTGAGCGCATGCATTGGATTATCGATCACGCGTTTGTTACAGGCGACGGTACGCTGAGCTGCGGCTCCTCGGTATCCGACAGCTTTTTGATGCGCGCCTTCGAGCGCACCAACACGCGCACGAATCCGCTGTACTGGACGCTGCAGGAGTTCATATACGCCGACGGTGACACTATGCCCATTGGCTGGGCCGCAGCTGAAGAGAAGGCACACCACGCCGAGTTCGACACCCTCGCGCGCCCGCTCATGTTTACCGGCGAGGCCATGTTCCCGTGGATGTTCGAGCAGATGCCCGAGCTCAAGCCCTTCAAGCCCGCCATGGACCTGCTGATGGAAGACACCAGCTGGGACAAGATCTATGACCCGCAGCGCCTGGCCTGCAACGAGGTGCCGCTCCAGGCCGCGGTGTACTTCGATGACATGTACGTCGATTCGAGTCTGCAGCTCGACACGCTCAGCCGCGTGGGCAACTCGCACGCCTGGGTAACCAACGAGTTCGAGCACGACGGCCTGCACGGCAGTGTGGTATTCAAGCACCTCTTCGACGAGTCCCTCAACCGCGGAGACCTGCGCCGAATCTTCTAGCAAAGGAGTGTCCCCACCTGCCGGCACAATAGGAACGTCCCCAAGTGCCGGAAAAGGAGAGGCAGCACTGCTGGCAAAACGAGCCGCAGCGCTGCCTCTCTTTATGCAAACACTATCAAGTTGTCCCTATGGATTGCGGGCTTCTCGGCCAGGTCTGCGAGCAGGCGGTTGCTGGCAATCTGGTCCTGGCGGCGGCCGGCGGCGAGCTCCAGCACGTCCGAATCGGCCTCGGCGATACCGCGGGCGACAACCATGCCGCTCGGGTCGCACACGTCGAGCACATCGCCCTCGGCAAACTGGCCATCGACCTCGCGAATACCCACCGCGAGCAGCGACGATCCGCGGCTGACCAGCGCCTTCGCGGCGCCGTCATCAACCGTCACCGAGCCGTGCGCCTTGTCGCCCAGTGCAATCCACAGCTTGCGGGGTGCAATGTCCAGGCGCTCCGCCGGCGGATCGAACAGCGTACCCACGCTCTCGCCGAGGGCCAGGCGCACGAGCGCATCGGGCTCCTCGCCCGAGCAAATCACGCTCTGAATGCCCGCCGTCATGAGAATGCGGCTCGCGCGAATCTTGGTAATCATGCCGCCCGTGCCCACCGATGTGGAAGAATCGCCCGCCGAGGCGATGATCTTGGCATCGATCTTATGCACGACCGGGACAAACTCGGCCGTGGGGTCCTCATGTGGATTGGCGGTATAGAGACCATCGATGTCCGAGAGCGTCACACACAGATCGGCAGAAACCAGGCAGCTTACAAGCGCCGCCAGTGTGTCGTTGTCGCCAAACTTGATCTCATCGACGGTAACGGTATCGTTCTCGTTGACGACCGGCACCACGCCAAGCTCCACCAGGCGCAGCAGGGCGTCGCGCGCGTGCAGGTAGGACGTACGGCGAGCCGTGTCGTGGCGCGTGAGCAGCACAAGCGAGGTGAGCAGGTCGCGCGCATGAAACTCCTCGTCGTAGGCCGACGAGATGATGCACTGACCGGCCGAGGCGCAGGCCTGCAGGCTCGGCAGATCGCCGACCGGTTTGCGGTCGAAGCCCAGCACGGGATAGCCACAGGCGATAGCGCCCGAGCTCACCACGACCAGGCGCCAGCCGAGCTTGCGCAGGGCTGCGGCCTGGTCGGCAAGCCCACCGATAAAGGAGCGGTTGACCTTGCCATCGGCGCCCACCACCGTGGACGAACCGATCTTTACCACCATCGTCTTATAAGAAGTCGTCATACGTCAAACCAATCGAGTGTTGAGCAGGCGGGCGAGCTGGAGCAGCCGGGGCACCCGGTGCGGGACGGACGAAAATGATCCGTTTTCCTCCGTCCCCTTCGGATCATTTTGCCCAGGGGAAGGCCGAAGCCGCGGCCATGTTCTTGCGCACGAGCTCGTCGCGCACCTGAGCCAGGCCCTGCTCCATGCCCACCACATAGGTCTGCGGGTACAGGAAGCGCTTGAAAGCTGCGTCCAGATGATCGAGCGCCCAAGCACAGCGCTCGCGCGCGTCCTGGATGCTCTCACGCGGAGCCACCGCACTGCCATCGCGCACGATCGGCACCAGCAGCTCGCGATACTCAAGTTCGGACACGTCGGTCACCAGGGCGGCATCATTCACGGCCACGAGGGTATTGCCGCGCGCGGCGCCCTCCCCCGCCAGATGGTCCTCGTCGTAGATCATGTCGCAGACTGGGCCGCCAAAGCCGTCGTAATAACGGCGCACGCGTTGCACACCCGGGATCGTGCGCTTATAGGGCTGCTCGGAGAGCTTGACCACCGGCGTCCATGGATCTGTCTCGCTCGCACGGCGGGCGGAAAGCTTGTACACGCCACCCAGCGCCGGCTGGTCATAGCAGGTCGCGAGCTTGGTACCCACGCCAAAGCTATCGATGGGCGCGCCCTGGTCCAGCAGCGACTGAATCGTGTACTCGTCAAGATCGTTGGAAACCGAGATCCCCACATAGGGCAGGCCCTCGGCATCAAAACGGCCGCGAACATACTTGGAGAGCTTGGCGAGGTCGCCGGAGTCGATGCGAATAGCCGACAGACGCTCGCCCACCGCCTCCATCTCCTTGGCAACCGTAATGGCATGCTCGCAGCCCTCGCGCACGTCATAGGTGTCGATGAGCAGCGTACAGTTCTTGGGGCTCGACTTGGCAAAGGCGCGGAAGGCCTCGAGCTCGGAATCGAAGCTCATCACCCAGCTGTGCGCATGCGTGCCAAAGACGGGAATACCATAGCGGCGGCCGGCGAGCACATTGGACGTAGAGGAGCAGCCGGCAACGTAGCTCGCGCGCGCAACGGCCAGGCCGCCATCGGGACCCTGGGCGCGGCGCAGGCCAAACTCCGCCACGGGGCGACCGTCGGCGGCGAGCACCACGCGCGCCGTCTTGGTGGCGACAAGCGTCTGGAACCCAACGATGTTGAGCAGCGCCGTCTCAAGCAGCTGGCATTCAAGCGCGGGGCCGGTGACGCGCACCATGGGTTCGCGCGGAAAGACGAGCTCGCCCTCGGGGACGGCGTCGATGTTTACATGCGCACGAAAATCGCGCAGGTAGTCGAGGAATCCAGGCTTGAACATCGCGCCGCCGGCCGGGGCCTGGAGCGAGGCGAGGTAGTCGATGTCCTCGGGCGTAAAGCGCAGATTCTCGACCAGCTCGGGCAGTTCGGCGGTGCCGCACATGACGGCATAGGCGCTGCCAAAAGGATGGTCGCGGTAAAACGCGGTAAAACAACCCTGCTCATTGGCCTTGCCGCTCTCCCACAGGCCCTGGGCCATAGTGAGCTCGTACAGATCGGTGAGCATTGCAATGTCGGTGGGATGCGAGATGTCGGTCAAAGCCATGGGGCGACCTTTCGGATGCGTTGTGCAGAGGTTGAGGGTTGGAAAAGGGCAGAGTGTTCGGGCATGGCACCCAGCGCGAATGGGCTAGAGCAGGCCCATGCTGGTCAGGATCGTGTAGCCCATAAAGATGACAAACGCGATGAGGGCAAGGACAATGATGATTTTTTGAGCCGGCGCCATGCCAGGGATCTCGTTCTCGCCCGTAGGCTCCTTGGAGGTAACCATGCGCTGGGCAAAGGTCATCTCGTCACGGCTCGGCTTGGGCTCGACGGACTTGGAACGAGCGACCTTTTTAGGCTGAGGTTTAGGTGCGGTGGGCGCGGGCTTCGCGGCGGCGGGCTTGGGCGCGGGGGCGACGTTCGCGGCGGCCTCCTCGGCCTTCGCACGCTCGGCACGCAGGGCGGCCAGCTCCTCACGCTCGCGGCGTGCCTCTTCCTGGGCCTCGCGACGAGCTTTCTCGGCGCGGAGCTCTTCCAACTCGGCGCGTTCCTCGGCAGACAGTGGTTGGGACTCAAGCTTGGCCATGGTACAGCCCTTTCTTTTAAAAAAAGCCGCCGACACAATGTCAGCGGCTTATCAAATCCAAGGGTGGAGACGAAGGGAGTCGAACCCTCGGCCTCTGCCATGCGACGGCAGCGCTCTCCCAACTGAGCTACGTCCCCAAGACAAGTTGATATTTTACCTACGGCTCGCCAACTGTCAACGCCCAATACCCAGTCTTTTTGGGACGCGGCTATTTTGACAACTTTTCGAGCAGGCGATCCTCTCGATGATTTTTTAATCCCCGTCCCAGAAAAATCATCGGCGAGCGCACTACTTTGCGCTGGTGAGGACGCCGGTGGTGTCGAACGCCGGGGTGAAGCTCTCGTCTACCGCTCCGCCTTCTTGCCAAAACATCGTCGTAAAGCCCAGGTCGTCGGCATGGTCGAGCACCTGCTCGTACTCCTCGCGCGTCACGGCGCGCGCCAGGTCGCCGCCTTGTTCGCGCATGAGGGCATTGGGCGTGTACTGGTTCATGACCGAGATCGGCACGTCGCCCATCGTCTGCCACACCAGGTCCAACACGCGGCACGAATCGTCCGCATGCCCCGGCAGCACCAGATGACGCACGATTATGCCGCGCTTCATGAGCCCGTCCCCGTCTACCAGCTCTCCCCCGCGGCGCTCAATTTCGCGCGCCATCTGGGCCAGACCCGACACAGCCACGCGCGGGTAGTCCTTAATATGAGAGAGTGACTGCGCAAGCGCCGCATTGGCATACTTAAAGTCGGTAAGCCACACGTCGACCAAATCGCCGAGCGCCGCCACGGCACTCGCACGCTCATAACCGCTCGTGTTGTAGACGATTGGAATGACCAGTCCGCGCTCCCGAGCTGCGGCAATCGCGGCCGGCAGCAGGTGAGCATAATGCGTCGCCGTCACCAGATTGATGTTATTGGCACCTTGGTCCTGCAGCTCCAGCATAATCTCGACCAGGCGCTCGGGCGAAATCTCAAGCCCAAAATTGCCCGTCGAGATCTCGTGGTTCTGGCAATAGATACATTTGAGCGAACAGCCGCTAAAGAAAATCGTACCCGAGCCGGCCTCGCCCGAAATGGGCGGCTCCTCCCACATATGGAGCGCCGCGCGGGCGACCTTAAGCGTGTTGTCGGCGCCGCACACGCCACGCGCGCCCTCGTCGCGCGCCGCACCGCAACGGCGCGGACACAAATGGCAGGCGGGCGAAAAAAGTTCGGTCAACGGCGTCGGCATAAAAACATGCTCCAAAACAACGATTCAGCAGCTCAAACGTAAAGGGACCAACCGCACAGACGGCTCGAGCCCAAGGCGCCGTAATCGTCCGACACGATTTTTGTAATGTCAAGACTGGAATCGATAAAGTGCCGCTTTATGATGTAGGTATTCCGCCCCCCGCGGAGCAACTGGGTGAACCGTCGCGTTTATTTAGGGAGCCCACACAGTCGTACCTAGTACAGGTATCCTTCGTTGTTAAGGACGCTGGAACAGTCGATGAGGGCACCCACCTGTTTTAGGTGGGTTCATTTTCGTAACGTGGGGGGTGGTTTTCTTTTGCCGAAAATCGCCATTACAGTCCATATGGATCCCCACCGGCATCCCAACAATCCATCGACAATACCCTAATATCTGGTAAGCGCGTGATTATCGCTGCGCGCAATTCCATGCACCCCCCTTGGTCGAGTATCATGATTCGGCTATGCCCTTTGCGCATGGCGTTCTTCTGACCTTTCCCTTCTACGCTTGGCGGTTTTTAGATTCATGGCTTCATCCCCGAGCTACATACCGTACCTATGCGTGGCAGCGGCGGCCTTTATCACGACCTTCCTCACGGTGCCTCTGGTCAAGCGCCTGGCAATTAAGCTCGACGCCGTCGACTATCCTTCCAAGCGCCGCATCAACACCAAGCCCATCCCGCGTTTGGGCGGAACGGCGGTGTTTTTGGGCCTGGTCGTTGCCTGCATTGTGCAAATCCTAGGCACCTGGTACCTGGGTTGGCCGCCCGTTTTGGTGCCCCACCCCCGTCTGCACATCAGCTACCCCATACTTGCGCTTTCTTTTACCGTCATCTTTGCGACCGGCGCTATCGACGACGTCTTCCAGCTCAAGCCCAAGCAAAAGCTAGCCGGACAGGTCCTCGCCGCGCTTATCGCCTGTATCGGCGGCCTGCGGATCGGCGTCATCGTCAACCCGTTTGCCCCCGGCGAGATCATGCTCGGATGGCTCGCCTACCCCATCACCGTGATCTATCTGGTGGCATTCACCAACATCATTAACCTCATCGACGGCCTCGACGGCTTGGCCACGGGCATCTGCGGCATCGCGTCGTTCACCATGTTTTCGATGGCCGTTCTCTCGGGCCGCATCGACGCCGCCGCGCTCTCCATTGCGCTCTTTGGCGCTTGCCTGGCCTTTTTGCGCTACAACTTCAACCCCGCAAGCATCTTCTTGGGCGACTCGGGGTCGTTGCTTCTGGGCTTTGCACTGGGCTCCATCTCGCTGCTCAACGTGAGCCGCACCGCCGCGCTCACCTCGCTTATCATCCCGCTCATCGTTGCCGGCGTGCCCATCATCGACACGTTTAGCGCCATCGTGCGCCGCAAGCGCGCCCACATTAGCATCGGGCAGGCCGACAAGGGCCACATCCACCACCGCCTGATCCAAGAGGGCTACAACCAAAAGCAGGCAGTGCTCCTCATCTATGCCTGGTGCATCATGCTTTCGGCCGGCGCCGCCGCGATTAACCAGGTCGAGGTGCCCATGCGCGTGCTCATCTTTACCGTGCTCGCCATTGGCTCGGCGGCCTTTGCCAAGCACCTGCACCTGTTTGAGCCCGTGCTGCGCCACCATTACAACAAGCGCACGCACGAGGACGAGCTCGTCACCCCCGACGATCCCGCCTTTAAGCAGGAGGAGCAGGCGGCAGAAGAACGCAGGGAGGAGCGCCACCACAGGCGCTAGGGTAAGCTGCCGAGGATGCGCCCAGGCGCCGCCGGCCAAACGCGCAGCCACGCCGCGCCCATCGCACATGCCGCCGCTCTCCCGCCCCTCGCGTACTTACGCCCCGACCCTCCAATAAACGCGTTATCATCTTGACCCATGAACATACGTTAGGAGCAATCATGCCAAACGAGAACAGCTACGAAGTCGCGCTGCAAAAGAGCAACGCCATTCGCGAGGGCCTGGCCAAAACGCCCGAGAAGTTCACCATGCTCACCGGCGACCGCCCCACCGGCCGTCTGCACCTGGGTCACTACTTCGGCACCCTCAAGGGCCGTGTTGAGCTGCAGAACATGGGCGCCAAGACCAACGTGCTCATCGCCGACTACCAAGTCATCACTGACCGCGATACGACCGAGCACATCCAGGACAACGTGTACAACATGGTCATGGACTACCTTGCCTGCGGCATCGACCCCGACAAGACCATGATCTACGCGCACTCCGCCGTACCCGCCGCAAACCAGCTCATGCTGCCGTTCCTGTCGCTGGTCTCCGAGGCCGAGCTGGCGCGCAACCCCACGGTCAAGGCCGAGATGGAGGCCTCGGGCCACGAGCTCACCGGCCTTCTGCTCACCTACCCGGTGCACCAGGCCTGCGACATCCTGTTCTGCAAGGGCAATGTGGTGCCCGTCGGTCGCGACCAGCTGCCGCACATCGAGCTCACCCGCACCATCGCCCGCCGCTTTAACAACCGTTACGGCAAGGTGTTCCCCGAGGTCGACGCGCTGCTGTCCGAGACCCCGCTGCTGCCCGGCCTGGACGGTCGCAAGATGAGCAAGAGCTACGGCAACGCCATCAATATTTCGATGACCGCCGAGGAGACGGCCAAACGCATCAAGAAGAGCCAGACCGACTCTGAGCGCATGATCACGTTCGATCCCGAGAACCGCCCCGGCGTGTCCGGCCTGCTTTCAACCGCCGCCATCTGCACTGGCCGTTCCGAGGTCGAGATTGCCGAGGAGATTGGCATGGGCGGCTCCGGCCAGCTCAAGAAGTACGTGACCGAGGCCGTCAACGAGTACTTCGCGCCGATCCGCGAGCGTCGTCAGCGCTATGAGAACGATCTGGACTATGTGAAGGACGTGCTGCACGAGGGCAACCGTCGCGCCAACGAGATTGCCGAGCAGACCCTGGCCGAGGTTCAGGACGCCATGGGCATGGTGTACTAGATCGATCTGCTGGCTAGAACTTTCGATTGCTATAGGGCGGGCGCTACGGCGTCCGCCTTTTTTGGTGCCCGACCGGTTCGGCTCTGCCCATTGCACTCCCCCGACAAACAGGAACAGGCCCGCTGGCAGTTAGTTGCCAGCGGGCCTGTTCCCGAAGTACACCGTTGAATCGCACAGAGGGGAGGAATGCGAATCAAACTCAACAGGGCAGGCTTTTTCATCGCCTATTGCCTGCTCCGTTGCTGAAACCAATATAGTTCACCGTGGTTTACTTTGCAGCATCAATATCCGCCGCCATAGCTTCTCCATAAGTTAGCCCAAGTAAACTAAACCACCACAAAGGGGGCAGGCACCTTTGTGGTGGTTTTGGCCACGGCAGAGCGCTAGAGCCCTGCTGGCCAGCGACAGGCGGGCAAGTCGACGTGCATGTCGTCCTTAAACGCCACACCCTCCCCTAGCAAAAGCTCACGTTGAGCATCGGGACCGCCAAAAGCGAAGCCCTCGCATATGTGCCCGTCGGCAAACACCACGCGGTGACAGGGAATCTCGCCGGGACGCGGATTACTATGCAGGGCATACCCCACGTACCGCGCACTTCGTGGACGACCGGCAAGCAGCGCCACCTGACCATACGTGGCGACCATCCCCTCGGGGATCTGCTCGACCACCTCGTACACCCGTTCAAAAAAGCCCTCAGACGCCATTGCTCGCTCCCTTCCACCCGGAAAAGCATAAACCACCACAAAGGTGCCTGTCCCCTTTGTGGTGGTTTATGGCAGATCGGTTAGTTGGCGGGCTGGAAGAAGGCTACGGCGACGGCGCCGGGGCCTACGTGGGTGCCGATGGTGGCGCCGATGGTGTGAACGGGCAACTCGCCTTCGGTGTGGCCAGCCCAAAGTGCCGCGCTGTCCTCGATATACTTCTTGAGCACCGCATCCGAAAGGCCCGTATAGCCGAGCGCCAGCGGCATGGAAAAGTCGATGCCGCCCGCTTTTTCGACCTTCTGATTGAGCAGATTGCGGCCGTTCTTGGAACCGCGCGCCTTACCCAGCTGCACGATCAGACCGTCCTCGACAGCCACCACGGGCTTTACGTTGAGCAGCGTGCCCACGGCGCCGGCCGCAGCAGACAGACGACCGCCGCGCACCAGGTACTCCAACGTCTCGAGCAGGCCGATAACCACCACACGGTCGCGCACGGCCTCGACGGCCGCCGCGATCTGAGCTGCACTACGACCCTCATCCACCAGGCGCAGGGCATACTCGACCATGACACGCTCGCCCAGAGTGACGTTATTGCTATCCACCACGTAAACGTCGCCGCCTGGCGCCTCGGCAAGTGCGGTACGGGCACTCTGATTGGTGCCTGATAGCTTAGCGCCCACGGTAATAATCACAGCCTCATCGCCGGCTTCACGAACCTTGGCAATCGCCTGCGAAAACGCGTACGGGTTGACCTGGCCGGTCTTGGGCAGCTCATCGCGCTCCACGAGCATCTCGTAAAAGCGCTGGTGATCGATGTCGATGCCATCCATGTACACATCGGTGCCAAAGGTGACGGACAGCGGCAAAACGGCCAGCGCTGGGTGCTCGACCGGCGACATATCGCTTGCGGAATCGGTAATAATGCGGACGGACATAGCGAATCCTTTCTTGCGCAGGTCCCGCGCAGGGAATTTTGACAGCAAGGCCCCGGCACGGTATACGCGCTCAAACAGGACTATGCAGTTGTTAATTGGAAGCAAAAGCCTTGGCGGCCCTACAGCTCGCGCAGGGTGTTGAGAATCGTGCGCAGCGACGCATACATCTGCTCGCGCTGCTCCACACCCATAGCCTTACCGGTGGTATCGAGCACCTCGCGAATGATGCGGTCCGCTTCGCTCATGCTCTCGCCGCCCAGAGCGGTCAGGCGCACCGGAGCACGATACTTAACGGCGGCATCGCCCGAATCGTCGACCTCGACGTAGCCGCCCTCCTCCAGATGAGCGAGCGTACGCGAGACGGCGGCGCGGGTCACGCCTGCCATGCGAGCCAGGTCAGCGCCAGTCAGGCCGTCCTTGCTGCGCTCAAGATAGTACAGGCACATAACGTCGGAGCCCTTGAGGCCCAGCCTTGCGCCCTCGGATGTCTTAATGCGCTGGATCTCCTTGTAGAGCCCGCTGATCAGTCCGACAAAGTCCTCGAAACGTGTCTCGTCGTTCTGCTGCATGGGAGACGACCGCCTTTCGCTTGCATAATGCTAACGGGTAAACATCTTAACCGTACTTATCGGCCGCCAGCCCTGCGCACCCTATTTGTTAACCCATCAACATAAAAACCACCACAAAGGGGACAGGCACCATTGTGGTGGTTTTGACCGTCGAGTTTGATCCGCAGACTTCGCTACAGCTCCACGCAGGGATTGTCGCGAGTCACAAGCGTCTTAACGACAACCGTCGCTCCCAGATAACGCTCGAGCAACTCAGCGAGGCGATCGATCGCGGCCTGGCAGTCCTTCATTCGCTCGGGCTCCACGCACTCAATCGCCAGGAACGCATCGGCCGAATCATCGGACAGAGCCGTTCGAACGCCGTCGCGCCAGTTCCAGCAGCGGCACACGGCGCCCGCATCATCGATATAGGCCAGCTCGCAGGGCAGCGTCGGATCGTCCGCCTCCTCGCCAAGCGGCAAGAACGCGTCGCCACCGTCGGTCACCTTCAGGCGAAGGTCTCCCTCGATCGCATGCAGATCCTCGCCTCCCACGGGCAGCGCGTAGGTCAGCGACACCGTGTTGTAAATATCCACCGCCGGCGTGATATGACCGACCGGCTTGCCCTTGAGCACGCGCTTAAGCAGGTTCTCGATCGAGCAGCGCGCGCCTTTCTTGGTCTTGAACAGACGATAGGCCTCGCGCCATGCCTTGACCGGTGCGTTCTCGCTGATAGTGTCGCTGGTCAGATGACGCTCCGCATCGATATTGGCGCGGTCGAGCAACGCCGCAATCGCATCCACGTCCTCTTGAGGAATCTGAGCCGTGGGCTTCATGCCCTCCACGATCACAACACCGACCGCTGCCTGCGGAAACAGCTCCCAGAATGAATCCTCGGTAATAAAGCTCTTCATACGCTCTCCCTTCATTGTGCGCGCCCGAGCGAGGGCGCCTAAACAAAAAGCGCCCTTACAACGGCCACCTTCAAAGTCCTACGGTGCCGTCACAAGAACGCTTGCGCTGTCCCCATCCGGAGAAGGGGACGATATGTCAGGCGTATTGTAACCCGAGTCATCCACGCGAGCAAAACCACCACAAAGATGCACTGGCCCCTTTATGGTGGTTTTGGGTCTGAGGCGACGCTAGTGGCGGAGTCCCAGCAAGCCGTGGCCGCGATGACGGGCCTCGGCGGACACCTGGGCGTGCGGGCCGGCGGCTTTGACGGACTCGGGCAGGTGCGAGTACTTCTTCTCGAAGTTCTCCTCGAACATCACCGCCAGGTTGTGCGCGGCCTCGTCGTAGCGCGCGGTGCTCTGCCAGTATTGGCGCGGCACCAGGATGCCATCGGGCACGCCGTGGCACGTCGTGGGAATGTCAACGTTAAAGATGTCGTCGTGCACGAACTCGCTGTCCTCGATGGTGCCGTCGAGGGCGCGCGCGACCAGCGAGCGCGTGTAGGCCAGCTCGATGCGATGACCCACGCCGTAGCCGCCGCCAATCCAGCCGGTGTTGACCAGGTACACGCGCGTGCGGCCGTCGGCAATGCGCTCGCCAAGCATCTTGGCGTAAACCATGGGGTCGAGCGGCATAAACGGCTCGCCGAACAGCGAAGAGAACGTGGGCGTGGGCTCGGTGACGCCGACCTCGGTGCCGGGAATCTTAGCCGTAAAGCCCGTCACAAAGTGGTACATAGCGGCATCGGCCGTCAGGCGTGAGATGGGCGGCAGCACGCCAAAAGCGTCGCAAGTCAGGAACAGCACGACACTCGGAGTGGTGCCCATGCCCTTAGTCCACGCGTTAGGAATGTGCTCCACGGGATAGGCCACGCGCGTGTTGTGCGTGATCGAGATGTCGTCGTAGTTGGGCTTGCGGTTCTCGTCGAGCACCACGTTTTCGCAAATGGCGCCAAAACGGACGGCGTTGAAGATCTCGGGCTCGTGGAAGGCGTCCAGGCCCTCGCATTTTGCGTAGCAGCCACCCTCAATGTTGAAGATACCCATGTCGGACCAACCGTGCTCGTCGTCGCCGATCAGCAGGCGCGTGGGATTGGCCGAAAGCGTGGTCTTGCCGGTGCCGGACAGGCCAAAGAACACGGCGGTCTCGTGCGTGACGGGATCCATGCTGGCCGAGCAGTGCATGGGCAGCACGTCGTCCTCGACGGGCAGCAGGTAATTCATAACGCTGAAGATGGACTTTTTGATCTCGCCGGAGTAGCCGGTACCCGCGACCAAAATCACGCGCTCCTGGAAGTTGATGACCACGGCGGCGCTGGAGTTGAGGCCCTTGATGGCAGGGTCGCATTGGTAGCCCGGCGCGGCGAGCACGCAGAAGTCCGGCTCGCCGGTGCGCGCGATTTCGCGGGCGAGCGGGCGGGCGAGCATCTGCTTAATGAAGAGCGCCTGGCTGGCACGCTCGCAGGCGACGAGCAGGCGGCGCGTATGGTTGCGGTCGGCGCCGGCCATGCCGCGGGTGACGAACACATCGCGCTCGTTGAGATAGTCGACGATGCCGGCTTTGATGACCTCGTAGCTTTCGACGGACAGCGGGCGGTTGACGGCGCCCCAGGCAATCTTGTCGTGGACATCGGGGGTGTCAACGATAAAGCGGTCGTTGGGCGAACGTCCGGTACGCTCCCCCGTCTCGATCACCAGCGCGCCGTTGGATGCCATGCGGCCTTCGTTGCGGCGGATGGCATGCTCGACGAGCTCGGCTGCCGGCAGGTCAACCAGCAGGCGGGGCTGGTTCTCAGCGGGGTCTTCGACCAGCGTAATGCCAAAATTGGACAGAACTTCTGCAGGGGTAACACCAGGCATGGGGCCTCCTTTAAAAACGCGGCACGTGGACGCGGCGCGCACTTTACTCACGTAAAGCCCGTTGTACCCGATATGCAAAAACGTTTTTGCGGCAAGGGCGGCAAGCCCGCCCAACGGTCAAAAATCGCAGGCAAGCGGCCCAGTCATTGGGAACGTTCTTAAACGACTAGTCATTGGGGACACTCTTGAACAGGCAACATTCAAGGAGCGTCCCCGGATGCCGGCACTTAGGGACGTTCCCAAAGTGCCGGCACATAAGGAACGTCCCTAAGTGCCGACTACTGAATGGCGCCGCCGAAATTATTGAACAACCTGTTCAAAAACACGAATGGATACCACCGCGACTATACTAGAGCGCAGCAATAGAAAGGACCCCGCTTTGAGCATCACGCCCCTCGATAGCATTCGCCGCGCCATCGCCCGCCGCAACGGCATCTCCAACCCCGCTGCATTGAAAGACGGCGCCGCGAAGGCCCAGGGCGGCCGCATCGAGAACGGCCTCTTCCCTGCCTCCCACACGGCCGAAGAGCTCGCACGCATCCAGGAGCTGAGTCAGCGCAACGCCGGCGGACCCGATAGCAGCCAAGCCACACGTCGCCGGCGCGAACGCGATCAGGAGCCCGGCCCCGTCCGCCGCATGGTCAACGCTTGGTGGAACCGCCTGCTCGGCGCCATCTACGGCGGCGGCTTCTCCATGCAGGAAGCGGAATACGAGGAGCACGCCACCCGCCGCGACTATCTCTGGAATACCCTGGGCACCGCCGTGTGGGGCATGGCGTTTCCTCTGCTCACCATCGTGTCCACACAGCTCGTGGGCGCCGAAGAAGCAGGCAAATTCTCCATCGCCTTCGTCACCGGCACGCTCATCATGATCGCGTGCAACTACGGCGTGCGCAATTTCCAGGTCTCAGACATCGACGAAAAGACGTCCTTTGCCTCCTACCAGCTCAACCGCTGGCTTTGCGGAGCGCTCGCCCTAGGCTGCGGCCTCATGTACAGCAGCGCCCGCGGCTATGACGCGCATATGGCGACGATCGGCCTGGGCGTCTACCTCTACAAGGTGATCGACGGCGTCGCCGACGTGTACGAAGGCCGCCTGCAGCAGGCCGACAAGCTCTACTTGGCTGGCATGAGTCAAACGCTACGCTCCGTCGGCGTCATCGCGGTCTTCAGCGTGGCGCTGTTCCTCACGCGTAGCATGCCCATCGCGGCCATGGCCATGGGCATCGCCGCGATCGCCTCGCTCGTGCTGGTCACCGCGCCGCTCGCCCTGCTCGAGACCGAAAAATCGCGCCGCGTAAGCCTGCGCGAGGTCGGCCACCTGTTTGTCCAGTGCGCCCCACTCTTTGGCGCGCTATTCCTGTTCAACCTAATTGAGAGCATGCCCAAGTTTGTGATGGAAGGCAAGCTGGCATACAAATATCAGCTGTACTTTAATGCCCTGTTCTTTCCGGCGCAGGCTATTCTGTTGAGCATTGGATTTATCTATAAACCGCAGCTCCTGCGCTTGTCGAGCATTTGGGCTAATCCTCGCAAGCGTCGTCGCTTTGACCTGATTATTGTTGCCGTTATGGCGCTGATCGTGGCCATCACCGGCGTGTGCGCCGCATTTATGGCAGGTCCCGGTATTCCCCTCATGAGCTTTATGTACGGCCTCAGCTTTGAGCGCTACCGTACGCTGGCGTTGCTGATGGTCGTCGCCGGCGGCGTCACCGCGGCCATCGACTTTATCTACGCCATCATCACGGTGCTACGCCACGCTGGAGACGTCACCAAGATCTACCTGATCTGCTTCGCCGTAAGCGTGGTGCTGCCGGTGATCTTGATTAAGCTGCTGGGTCTGATGGGCGCTGTGGTGAGCTACCTAGCCATCATGGCCCTACTCCTGGTGCTACTGATAATCGAGTACGCCCACATCCGCCAGCGCATAGAACGCGACCGCAACCCATACGGCGCCTAATTAGCTGCCCGGTCACCGGAATTTGCGATGGAATCACCCCGTCTGGGGTCTCGTTGCGGACAATATTCATCACGCAAAACTAAGTGAGTAGACTTTTACCGAATCTCCGACCACACCAACAGAGCACAAGTCTGTGACCTGCGGTTTTATTGAGGCAAATATGTTGGGTGCTCGGCATTTCCAAAAAAGTCTACTCACTTAGCCAGCGGGCAGCCAAATGATTATTTAATCCCCGTCCCAGAGAAATCAATTAGCGGGCAGAAGGGCAAAAGTAGTCAAAAAAGCCCCGTCCCAAATTAGCTACCCCTTGCACCGATTATTCGCCCGGGTTGATGTTCGCGTAGAACTCCGCCCCGTCGTCCAGGCGCAGGATGCCCACGCGACCGAACTCGGAGCCGGTGGCGGCAGCGCAGTCGATGTCGATGCGATCGGGCACACCGGCGGCATCCTCGCCGCCCAGGCGCACGATCTGCCCGCGGCCCGACTCCTCATCGAGCCCCGCAAGACCACCGACCTCGCAATAACGCCCGAGCGACACCGTTGGCGTGTGACCGCTCACCACGACCGGACCCTTGCCCTCGGCAGAAAGCAGCCCGGTCGGCACATCCCAATAGCCGTGACGAATCCACAGCAGGTCATCGGACGACTGCACTGCGAGCATCTGCTGCAGCAGCTCGCGATCAGCACCCACCGCTCCGACGCCATCGGCACAATCGACACCATGCTCAAGCAAAAACGCACGCGCCGCCTCGGTCTGAATGCCGGCGTGCACCAGCAGGTACGGCCGCTCGGCAGTCTCGACCACCGCGTAGAGCGGCAGCGCGGCCATCCATCGCACGAGCTCCTCGTATGCATCAAATTCCATGTCGTTGAGCTGCTCGCGCGTCGTCCAGCCACCGTTGATATCCCAGGTCTCGGCATCGAGCGGATCCTGGCCAATGATGGCATCGAGCATGATCTGCTCGTGATTGCCCTTGAGCACGCGGGCGTTGGGCAGCGAGCGCACGAGCTTAATAACACCGACCGGATCGGGCCCGCGATCGATCATGTCGCCCAGCACGTACAGTGTGTCGTCGGACGTCAACGAGATCTTAGACAGGGCCTCGTCAAGCGCACGCACGTGCCCGTGAGCGTCAGATGTCACATAGATCGCCATGGTACGCCTCTCCTTGCATTGCGGCCGAAGCCCGGTGCCGCAACTAAAACTTCAAGTTGAACTTAAACGTTACCCATTGTACTCCGTTGCAATAAAGCTGGAAAGGGTTTCCGAGCAGAGGCAAAGACGGCAGCCGTCTATGACGATATCGCGCACGCCCGCAATCCAACCCCATAAACCCACCATCTTTGGGTACAAATAACCGCAGACAACTGACCGTGCCACGCCAACCACCCAGGAGCGGACACCATCTATGAACCAGATCCTTCTCTTTATCGGCCTCGTCATCATTTTGTGCCTGACCATCAAACCCGTCGGCAAAAAACTCCCCTTCCCCACCCTGCTCATCTTTATCGCGCTCGGCATGCTGTTGGGCGTCAACGGCCCGGCGCATATCGACTTTAGCGACTACGCGCTCACCGAAACCGTCTGCAGCACGGCGCTGCTGTTCATCATGTTCTACGGCGGCTTTAACACCAACATCGACCGCGCCAAGCCCGTCGCCGTGCCCGCGGTGCTGCTGAGCACGCTCGGCGTCGTCATCACCGCAGGCATCACCGGCGTGTTCGCCCACTTCGTGCTGGGCTTCGACTGGATCGGCGGCCTGCTGCTGGGATCAGTCGTGGCATCCACCGACGCGGCCAGCGTCTTTAGCGTTCTGCGCGAGCACAGCCTGTCGCTGAAGGGCGGCACCGACTCGCTGCTCGAGGTCGAATCGGGCTCCAACGACCCCGTCGCCTACATGCTCACCGCCGTGCTCGCCACACTCGCGGCCGGCGGCGACATCAACATTCCCGCACTGCTGGCCAAGCAGATTATCCTGGGCGCGGGCCTGGGCCTTGCCATCGGCTGGGCGGCGGGCCGTCTGATTGAACGCGCACACGCAACGGCCGAGGGCGCGCAGACCATCTTCTTGTTCGCCGTGGCGATCGTCGCCTACGCGCTACCAAGCTATCTGGGCGGCAACGGCTTTTTGGCCGTATACCTGGCCGGCATTGTGCTGGGTGCGAGCGACATCACCGGCAAGGTCGAGATGGCGCACTTCTTTGACACCCTCACCGAGATGGCCGAGATGACGATCTTCTTCTTGCTCGGCCTGCTCGTCACGCCCGCACGCCTGCCGCAGATGCTGCTGCCGGGCCTGGCGCTCATGGCGTTTATGCTCTACGTGAGCCGTCCCATCGCCGTCGGCGTGCTCCTGGCGCCCTTTAAGACGAACCCCCGCCAGGTCGCGCTCGTAAGCTGGGCGGGCCTGCGCGGAGCAGCTTCGGTCGTGTTTAGCCTCTTTGCCGTGGTGGCCGGCGTTCCCGGCGGACACGACCTATTTGACCTGGTGTTTGTGATTGCCGTGTCGAGCATTGTGGTGCAGGGCTCGCTGCTGCCAGCGGTGGCGAAGAAGCTCGATATGATCGATGCGACCGGCGACGTGCGCCGCACCTTTAACGACTATCGCGACGAAGACGGCATGTCATTTGTAAAGCTCAAGGTGGGTGCTGGCCATCCGTTTGCCGAGCGCTCGCTCGCCGATATTGGCAGCGCGACGGACATGCTCGTGGTCCTGGTGCTGCGCGACGGGGCGCACCCGGTGCTGCCCAACGGCGATACCGTGATCCAGGAAGGCGATCTGCTGGTGATGGCCGCCCCAACGTTCGAAGAGCGTGCCGAGGTTACGCTGCGCGAGGTCACCGTAACCCCCCACGGTCGCCTGGCCGGCCAGCGTCTTCGCGATGTGCCGCAGGGCAAGCACCCCTTTATCGTGGTGATGCTCAAGCGCGACGGCCAAACGATCATCCCCGACGGCAACACCCTAATATACGCCGGCGACGAAGCCGTCATCGCCACGCTCGCGTCGTAGCGGGCAGGAGGTAGCTAATTTGCGACGAAGAGATCAAACGCCTAGAAAGCCTCATGCCTTCGCTCGCAGATTTGGATTTGACTGAGGAGTAAAGCACCCCTCCCCCATGTAACCATCCTGTAAATCATAGCGGCGCACTCGGGTTTTGCTGTGATGCGGTCGCGCCTAGCGCTCCACTGTGCTAAAGTATCCCGAACGTTCAAACGACTACGAGGGAGACTAGAAGATGGCACGTGTGCACAACTTCTCAGCTGGCCCGGCCGCGCTGCCTACAAGCGTGCTCGCCGAGATCGCCGACGAGATGATGGACTACCGCGGTTGCGGCATGTCCGTGCTCGAGATGAGCCATCGATCTAGCATGTACCAGCAGATTATCGACGACGCCGAGGCAACCCTGCGCCGTCTGCTGAGCATCCCGGACAACTACCGTGTCCTGTTTTTACAGGGCGGTGCCACGCTGCAGTTTGCGGGCATCCCCATGAACCTCATGCACCGCGGCCGCGCCGGCTACATCGTGACCGGCAACTTTGCCAACAAGGCATACAAAGAAGCCGCCAAGTACGGTGAGGCCGTGTTGCTCGCGAGCTCCGAGGACACCAACTTCGACCGCATCCCCGACATGGCCGACATCAATGCGCGCATTGCCGCCGAGGCCGCAGGCGACGGGCTCGACTACGTCTACATCTGCCAGAACAACACCATCTTTGGCACCATGTACCACGAGCTGCCCAGTTGTGGCGATGTGCCGCTGGTCGCCGATGTCTCGAGCTGCTTCCTGTCGCAGCCGCTCGACGTTGAGCGCTACGGGCTCATTTACGCCGGAGCGCAGAAAAACGCCGGCGCCGCGGGCGTGACCGTGGCCATCGTGCGCGACGACCTCATCGCAGATGGCCCCGCCTTTGCGCAGACGCCGCAGTACCTGGACCTTAAGACCCAGGCCGCCAAGGGTTCCATGCTCAACACGCCCAACACCTTTGGCATCTACGTGTGCGGCAAGGTGTTCCGTTGGGTTGAGCAGACCGGCGGACTTGCCGCCATGGCCGAGCGCAACTGGGCCAAGGCCAACCTGCTCTACGACCTGCTCGAGCACAGCGTGCTGTTCCATGACACCACACAGGCCGACAGCCGCTCCATCGCCAACGTCACCTTCCGCACCGGCGACGCCGAACTCGACGCGGCCTTTGTCGCAGGCGCGGCAGAGCACCAGATTCAAAACGTCAAGGGCCATCGCCTGGTGGGCGGCATGCGCGCTAGCGTCTACAACGCCGTAACCATGGAAGATGTGCAGGCACTGGCCTCGTACATGAAGGACTTCGAAGCGCAGCTTAGTTTGAGCCCGCGATCTAACTAGCCCGCAACGCGCGGGCCGATCAGCCATCTCAGACCACCCTGTATAGATCAAAACCTGCTAAGGAGTTTTCCATGCGCAAGATTAAAACCATCGATGACATTACCAAGGACGGCAAGGTCGAGTTTGGTGAGGGCTACGAGTTTGTGAGCACCGCCGAAGAGGCCGACGCCATTCTGATGCGCTCGACCGACCTGCACGGCTACGAGCTGCCCGAGGGCATCCGCGCCATCGCCCGCTGCGGCGCCGGCGTCAACAACATCCCCGTCGAGGAGTACGCCAAGAAGGGCGTCGTCGTCTTTAACTCCCCCGGCGCCAACAGCAACGCCGTTAAGGAGCTCGTCCTAGGCATGCTGGTGCTCTCGAGCCGCGGCGTGGTGCAATCAATGAACTGGGTGCGTGACAACGCCGACGACCCCGAGATTCAGGTCGATGCCGAAAAGGCCAAGAAGGCCTTTGTGGGCCGCGAGCTCAAGGGCAAGCGCATCGGTGTCATCGGCCTGGGCAACGTGGGCTCCAAGGTCGCCAACGCCTGCGTCGATCTGGGCATGGACGTTTACGGCTACGACCCGTTCATTTCCGTCGAGCACGCGTGGGTGCTGAGCCGCGAGGTGCAGCGCGTGGGCACGCTCGAGGATCTCTGCCGCGGCTGCGACTACCTCACCGTGCACGTGCCCAGCAAGGCCGACACCATCGGCATGATCAGCACCGAACAGATTAACCTGCTGGCACCGGACGCCGTGCTCATCAACTACGCGCGCGAAACCATCATTGACGAGGACGCCGTCGACGCCGCCCTGCGCGAGGGCAAGCTCAGCTGGTTTAGCTGCGACTTCGCCACGCCCAAGACGGTCAAGATGCCCAATACGTTTATCACCACGCACTCGGGCGCCGGCACCGGCGAGGCCGAGGCCAACTGCGCCGACATGGCCATCAGCGAGCTCAAGGATTACCTGGAGAACGGCAACATCGCACACAGCGTCAACTACCCCGCCTGCAGCATGGGCAAGGCGCGCGCTGCAAGCCGCATTGCCTGCCTGCATGCCAACGTGCCCAACATGATCGGCCAGATCACGGCCATCCTGGCCAAGGACAACGCCAACGTGCAGCGTATGACCAACGAGTCCGCCGGCGAGAACGCCTACACCATGTTCGACACCGACGAACACCTAGACAGCAGCACCATCGAGGCGCTCAAGCAGATTCCGTCGATGTATCGCGTGCGCGTGATCAAGTAGCGCCGACTGACCTGACGGGCAGTTCCCCATGTGGCCTGCCCGTCGCTGACATTGAATGCCCGCGGGGGCGCCTTTCGCACGAGAGGCGCCCCCATTTTTGTGAGCGCTCCATTAAATGCACTGAGCCGCTTCTTGGCATACAATCTGTATGTTGACCTAACTATCTGTGAGGTGCCTATGGTTGATACAGATTTTGCTTGGCGGCTTACGCAAGGGCTCGTGCGGATCGACAGTTCAGACCCGGGTGCGTATGAGGACGAGATTGAGCGCTATATCAAAGCGTTGGTTGAGGAACGGTTGGCGCAGCTGAGCTATCCGGTACTCGATGCCGTGCAGATTGCAGAGCACGAAGTACTCCCCGGACGCCGCAATCTAATGGTCACCGTGCCGGGCCAAAGCGACGAGCCACGGCTCGTCTACATCTGCCATTTGGATACCGTCACCTTGGGCGATGGCTGGGACGCGGACATTCCGCCGCTCGGAGCGATCGTGCGCAACGATAAACTCTACGGCCGTGGTGCCTGCGATATGAAGGGTGGCCTGGCCTGCGCCATTGCCGCACTGGTCCATACGCTCGAGCGCGTGGCGGCAGAAGGCGAGCTGCCCCACCGCGGCTTTTCACTCATCTGCTCGGTCGACGAGGAAGACTTTATGCGTGGTTCAGAGGCAGCTATCGATGCCGGCTGGGTCGGCTCGCGTGAATGGGTGCTGGACACCGAGCCCACCGACGGACAGATCCAGGTAGCGCACAAGGGGCGTACGTGGTTCGAAATTGAAATGACTGGCGTGACGGCGCATGCGAGCCAGCCCTGGAAGGGCGCGGATGCCGTCGCCGCCATAGCCGAGGTCGTGTGTTCGCTCCGTCGCGCGTTTATGGCGCTGCCCGCGCACGATGAGCTGGGGCCTTCGACCATCACGTTTGGCCAAATCGAGGGCGGATATCGCCCCTATGTCGTGCCCGACCGCGCCAAAGTCTGGGTCGACATGCGTCTGACCCCGCCGACCGATACGGCCGCCGCGACGCGCATGGTAGAGCAGGCCATCGCCGTCGCCGAAGCCGCCGTTCCCGGTTGCCATGGCAGCTACACCGTGACGGGCGACCGCCCCGCCATCGAGCGCGACCCGAACTCTCCCCTTCTAGCAGCGCTCATGCGTGCCGCCGATGACGTGACGGACGTGGACACGACCGTCGGCTTCTTTACCGGCTACACCGACACCGCCGTCATTGCCGGCAAGACAGGTAACCGCAATTGCATGAGCTACGGTCCCGGGTCGCTCGCGCTCGCGCACAAGCCCAACGAATATGTGCCCCACGCCGATATCGTTCGTTGTCAGCAGGTGCTAATCGCGCTCGCCGATAACGTGCTCTGGGACGCGAGCGGCCAAGTTGGGGCATAATAAGCCGCGAACAAACCGACTCGTGCGTTAGGACCGCCCATGAAAGCACTTCCGTTTCCCTGCATCCGCCCGGCTCAGGACCGCGTGCTCGAGGCGCTGCCTGCAATGGGCAGCATCCTGAGCGGCAACGATGCTCTGCGCGGAGCCATTGCCGATGGTCTGATGCTCAAGGACCCGGGTGCGGCGTATTACGTGTACGAATGCTCGGGCGAGCCGGGACGTGTGACGGGTGTCGTGGCGATCTGCCCGACGAGTGTACTTGCGGGCGGCAAGGGCGATGCCAGCGCCGACGTGGCCGCCGCTGCGCACGCGATCGCCGAACTCAAAGTTCAGCCGCGCCCCGTGTCGCTCGCCTACGAGGCGTCGCCCGTCATGGACATCATCCTGGGCGCTGCCAAAGAGGGCGCCTCGCTCTACGCCGTCACCGACCCCGCGGGCATTACGCACCGCGTGTGGGAGGTCAAGCGCGAGGACGCCGTCGGCGCCATCCGTGCCATGCTCGACCAGGCGCCGGAGCCGGCACTGGCCGACGACCCTGCCTACGCTGCCGCACTAGTCGAGGCATCACAGCTCCTGGCCGACGATGCCCATGCTGCCGGCACCTACACGGGCAAAGAGCCGTTCAACTTTGCTGTAGCCGCACTGTTCCCCGCCGCGCAGATCGCCGGCGCCGCGCCGCAGGTTCCGACGGGTCTGCTCACGCACCAAGTCGCGCGGTTCTAGCAAGACCAGACCACGCAGCACAAAAATCGGCAGCTCAACAAACAGGGGGCGGAGATGCAGCAGGTACATGTATCTCCGCCCCTTTTGCGTCGAGAAGTTATGCCGGCGACCCGAGCCGCCACGCTCGCGTTATCCGCGCTGCGGACCTGCAGTAGCCACAAGCGGTTCAAGGCCCAGCTCGCGTGCGTAATCCTCCTGCGTAAAAATCTCAATCAGCTCAAACGTGTCGGATTCGTCGTCAAACGCAAAGTGCAGCACCGAGCAGTTGCCCGGCACACGGTCGCGCTCGTCTGCCGCCGCGCCCTTCACGTGATCCATAAACTCCTTGATAGCCGAGCCATGACTTACCGCGAGCACGCACGCATGGTCCGGACGCTGCATAAGCTCGGTCAGCGTCGCCACCATGCGCTCGCGCACCTGCATCTGGCCCTCGCCGCCAAACTGACGATAGAAATCGCGCCACGGGCGCTCGGGCATAAGCATCACGCGCTCGGCCTCAAAGTCGCCAAAGAACCACTCGCGCAGTCCGTCCAGACGCTCGTACGCCAAGCCCGGCCACAGGTTGGCGATAGTCTGCTCGGTGCGATGAAGTGTGGAGGTGTAGGCATGATCGGGCTCAATGCCGCGCGCACGCAAAAACATGCCGGCACGCGCCGCCTGGTCGCATCCCAACTGCGTAAGCGGCGAGTCACTCCAGCCCTGAATAATACGCTTAAGGTTGAATATTGTCTGCCCATGACGGACCAGATACAGATCTTTATTCATAGGGGTCCTTTCGTTCGTTACCAACCCAAGAGCGAAAACGCCCCGTCGCAATAGCCAAAATGAAGCACGGCACCGTTGTCGGGTAGTTCTCCCTCGCCAGTCACATACTCAAGAAACTCCTGGCAGGCTGAGCCGTGGGAAACCGCCAGCACGCAGTCGTGCTGCGGCCTGGCCATGATGCGGGACAGCGCCGCGACCATGCGCGACTGAAGCTGCACTTCCGACTCGCCGCCAAAGGCCACCGGATAATCGCCCCAGGGCTGCGGCGGCATCTCGCGATTTGATGTACCCTCCAGCGAGCCCAAATGCCACTCGCGCAGGTCATCGACCAGCTCTATCGAGCGGCCCTCACCAGCAATTAGCTCAGCCGTACGCCGCGCCCGGCCCAACGGGGAGGAATACACATGGTCAAAGGCCACGCCGCACGCCTCAAACGCCGCGCGCGTCGCCAGCGCCTGCTGACGCCCGCGCGCCGTAAGCGGCGAATCGTGCCAGCCCTGCAAAATGCTCTGCACATTGAGCTCAGTCTGCCCATGCCGCACCAAATACAGATCGGCCACATGCCCTCCCCTCGTACCACCACAAAGGGGACAGGAGTCTTTGTGGTGATTTTGCCGCCGGATTGCGCCGCAACGACGCACAACTACAGCAGCACGTCGGCAAGCGGACGCTTGGGCACGTGATGCACCTGCGCCCCATCGCGCCAGTAATTGATAGAACCATCCGGGTTGGAATCGATCGCATCGATGATCTGCGTTTCGGCCGGAACGCCAAACGCCATGATCAGCTTGAGCTCGTATCTGTCGTTATCGAGCCCCATGGCATCGATTGCGCGGGGCGTAAAGGCCTTGAACATGCAAGCCGCCACCTCGGGCGTTGCGCTGCGCGCGGCGAGCATCATCGTCTGAGCCGCGATGCCCGTGTCGACCTCGGTGATAGGCGCGGCGGGCTTGCCGGGAACGGCGCGCTCGGCAAGAATCGCGATGTAGCCGGTCGGGCGCTCGCCCTCGGCAGGGCCCGGCCAGTCCTTGAGCGCGCCGGCCCATGCGAGCTCGTCAAACACACGAGCGCAGTCCTCGGCGTCGCTCACCACATGAAAACGCAGACGCTGAGCATTAGCGCCGCAGGGAGCCAGGTGCGCCAGCTCTGCCAGCTCAAGCAAAAACTCGCGCGGTACGCGCATGGACTCGTCAAATCGACGGCATGTGCGGGCACGACGGACCAGCGCGTCAAACGATTCCAGACCGAGCTTTTCGCAACCTTGCTTTGCCATCAACTCCACGCTCGACGGCGCCGCGGGAACAGCTTCGTTCATAGAGACCCCCAATACAAGGCAATTGTTCTTAGGAAAATCTAACCTAAAACGCAGGCAATAACGAACAGAGCCGCAGTGTTCTACACCTGTTGAATAGAAAAACGCGACATGGGGAACAACGAGAACAAATCGGGACCTTTGGGTTACACTTCGCCCTCCCCGACCCATACGCCGGTGCCTTTAGGCGATACTTGTTGTAGCAACTGCGACATACGCCGCAAAAACAACAATGACGGCAAACGCCGCGCGGAAAGGAGACCTCATGGGCATCTTTAAGAACGACGACCAGCAGTCGAATCTGTTTGGATTTGACGAGAAAAGCATGGCAGGCAAGGCAATCAAGGCCGTGCGCTGGATCTACGCCGTCACGGGCGTCATCGCGCTGCTTGCCGGCATCGCGCTGCTGTTTGCGCCCGCCAAGTCCCTCGTCTTCCTGACGACCGTCCTGGGCTTCTACTTTGTGATCACGGCTGGCGTCAGGCTGTTCACCGCCATTTTTGAGCCGCTGCTGCCCGCCGGCTGGCGCGTCACGAGCATCATCTCCAACCTGCTCATCATCCTGGGCGGCGTCATAATCCTGCGCAACCAGGCCTTCTCGACCGCGACGCTCACCACGCTCGTGGTGGTCGTGGCCGGTTTTGGCTGGATCGTCGAAGGTGTCATGTCCATTCTGGAGTCCGAGCTTTCGTCTAACCGCGCCCTTGCCATCCTGAGCGGCGCGCTCTCCATCATCGCCGGCATGTTCGTGTTTATCTATCCACTGTGGTCGGCAAAGATGCTCGTCATCTTTAGCGGCGCCGCGCTCCTGGTGTTTGGGGTGACGCTGATTATTCGCGCTATCCGCTTTGGCAAGCTGGTGCGCTAGATGCCGCGAACGCTGTTTATTGATGCTGACGCCTGCCCGGTCACGCGCGAGTCGATCGACTGCGCGCGGCGGGCGGGCGTCGCCGTGGTGATTGCCGGCAACAGCACGCAGAACCTGGAGCGGCACATTCGCCGCGACGATCCACGTGATGCCGAGCACGCGCGACGCGGCTTTTGGGTCACCACGCTCGATGTGAGCGTGGGCGCCGATAGTGCCGACTTTGCCATTGTCGAACGTCTGCAGGCGGGCGACGTGGTCGTGACGCAGGACATTGGCCTGGCGAGCATGGTGCTCGGCCGCGATGCCTCCGCCATCGGCGTGCGCGGGCGCGTGTACGACAAGGCGACCATCGACACGCAGCTGTTTATTCGTCACGAGGAAAAGAAGGTGCGCCGCGCTGGCGGTCGCACCCGCGGGCCAGCAGCCTTCACCAGCGAAGACCGCGCCCGCTTTAAGCGCAACCTCACCGAGCTGCTGCGCTAACCAAGGCAGATTTTTGGGACATGCCTAAAACTCTGCCTTTTTGTTTTGGACGGTGTGAGCGCTCAGGATCCGTGGCTCAACAAAAAACGGGCTTCAAAATGCCATGCGTCGCCGCATTGTGCAGACGCCGTGCATGGCTATTTTGAAGCCCGTTTTGTTAGGACTACTTAGAGGCCAAAGGCAGATAGGACGAGGCCCCAGCCCGCGCCGATGACATACATCATGACCAGGAACACGGCGTTTTCGCGAGCGCTGCGGTTGGTGCGGAACAGCACCAGGTAGCCCACGCCGGCGGAAATGAGCGTGCCGGCGAGCATCGGCGCCAGCTGCAGCGCGCCTTCCAAATACAGTTGCGTAATGACCACGCTCGCCGAGCAGTTGGGGATCAGGCCGACAAGCGCCGAACCCAGGACGGCGAGCGTCTCGTTGCCACGCAGGAACTGCTCGATCGCAGATTCGCCAAAGGTCTCGAGCACGGCGACCAAAATCAGCGTCACCAGGAAAATGAATACCGATACCTGCACGGTATGCGAGATGGCGCTGCGGATAATCGACAGGACGGGCGCGCCTTCATGGGAGTGAGAGTGACCATGGCCATGATGGTGTTCATGCTCGCCCTCATGACCGTGATCGTGACCGTACCCATGCCCGTGCTCGTCCTCGTCCTCGTCGTCATCACAACCGCAATGGTCGCGCTCGCACAGCTCATGGATGTGATCGGCGCTCACGCCCGCCTCGGCCACCTCGTCGATGATGTCACCGCCGCTGTGGTCATCGTGCGCGCAGTTAACGTGCGCCGGATTGACCGCGGTCCCCAGCACGGTACGACGAATCGCCGCATGCGCACGAGCGTTGCGACGCAAACCGCGAATGGCGGCATCTACGATAAAGCCCGTGACCAGTGCGATCAGCGCTTTCGAAGCCAAAAGCATCGCCATAGTCTGCACGGGAACCTGCTCGGCAAGTAGCAGCGGCAGCATCTCGTCGGAGGTCGAAAGAAACACCGCCACCAGGGTTCCCAGCGTCACGACACGACCGGCGTACAGCGTTGCCGCCATGGCCGAAAAGCCGCACTGCGGCACCATGCCCAGCAACGAGCCAACGACGGGGCCAGCGGCGCCGGCACGCTTGATGGCGCCGTTGACGTGCTCGCCTGCCACATGCTCGAGCGTCTCGAGGGCCAGATATGTCACCAATAAGAACGGCACCAGCGCGAGCGTGTCCTTGCCGGCGTCGAGCAGAATATCAATCAGCAAATCCATGACGGATGGAACCTTTCGTGTCTTTCGGCAGCATTGTAAAAGTCCTAGCGGTCAACTAGGGTATTGTAGTTGTCCTAGGCGGGATGCCAATAGTTGCCCATGGTAAACTATCATCTCGCCACATCTCAATGAACCCGAGCCGCGCGGTGCGGCCCGTCCAAGGAGCAGTTATATGAACGTTTCACAAGCACTCGAATACGAGCGCCAGCCGTTTATTCCCATGTTTATCTATGGCGATCACGGCGCCATGGAGTCCGAGCGCCAGAAGGGCGAAGAGGCCCTTAAGGTGCTCGAAACCGAGTACTTTACCGCCGAGGGCGACCCCAGCTTCGACTTTGCCACCGTGCGCGACCTGGCTGACCGCAACCGCGACCTGTGCGACCAGATTGGCGAGGCACGCCTGCGCAACGTGACGCCCGCGACGCTTTCGCGCGGCCTGTCCGATGCCGACACCTGCGCCGCCATCGGCAAGATGCAAAAGCGCACCGCCGCGTCCGTTATGCGCGAAATCCGCGGCGACCGCGACGCGCTCGGCGTGGCCTACGCCCGCAAGCCCATCCAGGGCACCGTGCTCGGTATCGACATCGAGACCACCGGCCGTGCACCCGAGCGCGGCTATATCATCAACGTGGGCTGGGAGATCATGGAGCTCACCAGCGACGCCGTCCCGCATGACGCCGAGGCACACTACTGCGGCCTGCCCGACATCTACCGCGGCGAGGATGTGCCGCTATCGAACATCCATCACATTACCTGGGACGACATCGACGGCAAAAAACCATTCCGCGAGAACAAGGAACTGCAGAAGCAGCTGCTCAAACTTATGAAGAAGTACCCGTACATGGCGCATAACGCCGCGTTCGAAGACAGTTGGTTCAAGATCCACCTGGACGGTTACGCCGAGGCACGCCGCGCCGGCAAGATCATCGTCATCGACTCGCGCCAGATCTGCCGCAGCCTGGATGCCGACGTCCGCTCGCTCCCCCGCGAGTCCGCGCCCGCCGCGCTCGAGAACTGGGCGCGCCGCCGTGGCACCCTCGCCGCCGACGCCAACGAGCAGCACCTGGGCCTCGACGACACCGACCTCATGCTCCGCACGGTTCAGGCCGAGTTCAACCTCAAGAACCTATTCGCGAAATAACCGATCCATCTGCGGGAGCGCCTGCCAGGCACAGCGCAATCCGTCTGGGCACACCGACACGCAGTAAACTAGGGCGCAGCCTTATGCTGCACCCTAGTTTTCATCAAAACGAGCAAATACGCGTGCTTCACATAGTCGGCAGGTTGGCCCACCTACATTTTTCGAGTTGTTCGGCCAGCTGAACCACTAGTCAAGGCCCCTTGAACCGCAATCGAAGCTAAAATCGCCTTAATTTCGCAACCAAGCCCCATAAATCTACCTGAATCAATTCGAATAGGACGTTGCGATCGCACCTATTTGTATAGGATAAGGCCGAATAACTCAAATTATGTTGGTGAGGCATCTGAGCGGTCGGCAAAAACGCTTAGAAGCTACGAATCCGCAACTAAAGTTCATCAAAAAGGGGCAGCCGGCAGAAACCTCCCCAGCCAAAGCTGCTCCCTCAATACGACAGCTCAAAAACCCACCGTTCGCAGAAGATAAGCCGCGCCCCAATACCGTTGCCCGAAGTTTCGGGCGTATGCGGCGTCCGCTATGCCATCATGCGCGTATGGGAATCATTCTGTCACATACCACGGCACGCGCTGTATACCAAACAGCCAACTCGCTCGCAAGCTACGCGACCGGTCCCATACCTATGGAAAAGATCAGGGTGTCTGCGCCGACCACGTCCGACCTGGAAGCGGCACGAGCATGGCTCAACAGAAAGAATGTCGATTCTGAACGTATCCATGTGCTGACGTTTTCCAATAATGCCAAAAGGCACCGCAAGGGCTGCATCTGCCACTGCACGCACTATACGTTTGATGCAGAAAGCTACCTAGAACTCGAGCCGAACGTCTACATCGTCGATATCAAGCTGTGCGCGTTAGAAGCAACAGCCGACCTCAACCTTTCGGAGCTCGTTGAGTATTACTTTGAAATCTGCGGCTCCTACGCGCTTGGAACGTCCGACGAAACTCAATATCGCGAGCGCCCAGCCCTAACCAGCGTTGAAGAGCTCAGAGCCTTCTTTTCAGAGGCACCGGGGTATCGTGGATCTAATAAAGCACTTAAGGCACTTTCTTATGTACACGAAGGCTGTCGCTCCCCACTCGAAACGGCGTTTGTCATGATGCTGACAATGCCCAAGTCAATGGGTGGCTTAGCCATACGCGCTATCAAAACGGATTATCCAATCCCAGTCCCCAAAAGATACGCCGCCCTAACGCGACGGACGGTTTTCTACCTCGACGCGCTGCTCGAAAATTCGATGACCGATATCGAATACAACGGCTTTTACCACGACGAACCCGAGCAGCAATCAATTGACGAGGAGCGCCGAAACACGCTGCGAAACATGGGATATGCCGTTATCACAGTTAATCGTCATTCGTTTTTCAAACAGTCCGCTTTTAAACGGGTCATGGAAGCGATTCGCATTCGCGAGAAGATATGGCCCGGTCGACTCCCGGATAACTTCGCCATCCTGCAAGAAACTCTTCGTCAATTTGTCTTGCGGCGCTACTTCGAATACGGTCGCCGCGTCCTGGAGACACTCAAAGAAGAAGAGGCCGCCAAGCGCGAAATTGCAAGCCAATATCCGCAAGCTGATGACCCGAGCATCAACGATGTGCCCGAACCCGACGACATGCAACACGTCGGGGCCCTTGCTGAGGAAATCAATGGGGCTTGGGAATGCGACATGTTCGCAAAAATCGATGAAAACCGCACGGAAGACGACACGATTATTGATCTAATTGAGAATTCGCTCTTCTAAAGGCGATCTCTGCGGATGTCCACCTACATTTTTCGACTTATTCGGCCACCGATGTGCCAGATTGGCTGCAGCAATGCTCAATATAACTTTAGATAAAACTGATTCTGCAGGAACTCCCGTAGAGGAAGAACTGATTCTCGCGGTATTTGACACGATAAAGTACAAATATGAACAGTTCTAATGCTTCTCAAGGTGGCTTTCTTAGCATGCTAGCCGAACATCTCGAAATATGTTGGCGAGCATTGCGTCGATGTCTCCCAACCCACAGAAAATCGCAGAGGCGGCAAGCAGTCATCGAAATTAACGCAAATTGTATTGACATATGAACATACACTCATATAATCGAAAGCAAGTTATATGAGCGCATGTTCATATGAAAGGATATTGCAATGAGCATCCGCGTTGATGAAACGAAACCCGACATCGAGGCCACCGAACCCGCGATCCCCACCACCTGCTCGCCCGAGGACCTTCCCGACGAGGAGCTTCTCTACGACCTCGCCGACCTGTTCAAGGTCTTCAGCGACACCACGCGCATCAAGATCCTTTACGCCCTCATGGGCCGCGAGCTCTGCGTGGCAGACATCGCCGAAGCGACCGAAACCTCGCAGTCCGCGGTGTCGCACCAGCTGCGCACACTCAAGCAGTCGCACCTGGTTAAATTCCGGCGCGACGGGCGCAATATCCTATACTCGCTCGCCGACGACCACGTCTACACCATGCTCAACCAGGGCATGAGCCACATCTGCGAATAGCAGCCAACCACGGTACCAGCGCGGCCTGCACCCAAGCCGCAAAAACGGGAAAGGAACCCACCATGAAAAAGCAGTACAAGCTCGATGAGATCGATTGCGCCAACTGTGCGCGCGAGCTTCAGGACGAGCTGGCCAAGCTCGAGGGCGTCAAATCCGTGTCCGTCAACTTTATGACCCAGAAGCTGACGCTCGAGGCCGATGATGCTGAGTTCGACGAGGTGCTCAACCGCGTTGTTGAGTTTACGGCCGACGCCGAGCCGGACTGCGAGATTATTCTCTAGCCCAGGTTTACGCCAACCTGCAAGGCCGCGCTTGCTGCGGCCTTTGCTCGCGAAATTATATGAGCGAATGTTCATACATTCAAATGGGAGGATACGAGTCATGGCCACCGCCGACCCCAAAAAGAAAAAGAAGAAGCGCAAGAAAAAAGAATCACTCGAGCATAAGCGCAACCGCATCCTGGTAGCGCTGGGCATTTTTGCCGTGGTGTACGCCCTCGATGAGTTCAGCACCCTTACCGCCGCATTCGGCACCCCGGGCGACATCTACGCCAGCTTTGTGCTGTTCCTCGTGCCGTTTTTGATTGCCGGCTACGACGTACTGCAAAAGGCATTCAATAACATCCGCCGCGGCAAGGCCTTCGACGAGAGCTTCCTCATGGCCGTCGCAACCATCGGCGCATTTGCCATGGTGCTCTTCCCCGACACAGACCCGCACATGGCCGAAGGCGCCGCCGTCATGCTGTTCTACCAGGTCGGCGAGCTGTTCCAGGCATACGCCGTGGGCAAGAGCCGCAAGTCGATCAGCGCCATGATGGACATCGCGCCCGACTACGCTAACGTCGAGCAACCCGACGGCTCACTCGAACAGGTCTTCCCCGATGACATCGCGGTCGGCACCGTGATCGTGGTCAAGCCCGGCGAGCGCGTGCCTATCGACGGCGTCATCGTCGAGGGCGAAACCCAGCTCGACACCGCCGCCCTTACCGGTGAGTCGGTCCCCCGCCCGGCCAAAACCGGAGACGATATCATCAGCGGCTGCATCAACATGACGGGGCTCATCCACGTGCGCACCACCAAGCCCTTTGGCGAGTCCACCGTCGCACGCGTCCTGGAGCTCGTGGAGAATGCCAGCGAAAAGAAGGCACGCACCGAGAACTTCATCACGCGCTTTGCCCGCATCTACACGCCCGCCGTCACCGGCGCTGCCGCGGTGCTCGCGCTCGGCGGTGGCCTGGTCACCGGTGCCTGGTCCGACTGGATTCTGCGCGGCCTGACCTTCTTGGTCGTCAGCTGCCCGTGCGCGTTGGTGATCAGCGTGCCGCTTAGTTTCTTTGGCGGCATCGGCGGCGCATCCAAGCTGGGCGTTCTCATCAAGGGTTCTAACTACCTCGAGACGCTCGCCGACGTGGACACCGTCGTCTTTGACAAGACGGGCACCCTCACCAACGGCACGTTCTCGGTGGTCGCGGTACACCCCGAGGCCGGCTATACCGAGCAGTCGTTGCTCGAAGTCGCAGCCCTTGCTGAGTCGTTCTCCGATCACCCCATCGCGCAGTCCGTACGTGTCGCCTACCAGGGCGAGGTCGACCCCAAGCGCGTAAGCGACTCCACCAACGACGCGGGCCATGGCGTGACGGCAACCATCGACGGCAAGCACGTCGTCGTTGGCAACGCAAAGATGCTCGCCGCGGCCGGAGTCGAAGCGCCCGATTGCGAGGTCGTCGGAACGATTCTGCATGTGCTCGTTGACGGCGTGTACGCCGGCCACATCGTGATTGCAGACACCGTCAAGGCCGATGCTGAGCAAACGATTCGCGACCTGCACGCCGCCGGCGTCAAGCGCACCGTCATGCTCACGGGCGACCGCGAGGAAGTGGCTGCTGCGGTGGCCAAGCAGCTGGGGCTCGACGAGTTCCACGCGCAGCTGCTGCCGGGCGACAAGGTCGAGCGCGTCGAGGCATTGCTGGCAGCCGAATCGGGCAAGGGCAAGCTCGCCTTTGTCGGCGACGGCATCAACGATGCGCCCGTGCTCACCCGCGCAGACGTTGGCATTGCCATGGGCGCTATGGGTTCCGACGCCGCGATTGAGGCCGCCGACGTGGTGCTCATGGACGACAAACCGTCCAACATCTCCCGCGCGATCCGCGTGGCGCGCAAGACCATGTCGATTGTTTGGCAGAACATCATCTTTGCGCTGGGCATTAAGCTGCTGATTTTGGTGCTGGCAGCGCTCGGCATCGCCAACATGTGGCTTGCCGTGTTCGGCGACGTAGGCGTGGCGATCATCGCCATCCTGAACGCCATGCGCGCGATGGGTGTCAAGAACCTGTAGCACTCGTGGTCCCTCCGGCCGGGGCCGGGCTTGGTTTTGAAAACGTCCTCGCGCATGAGGCCCGCCTTTCCTGCTCCTGCGGAGCAACGGAAAGACGGGCCTCGCGCTGCGGAGTGTTTTCAAAACCAAGCCCGGCCCCGGCCTGCGGTGACGTAGCTGGCAGTTCTTGGGCATCGCTTGCTGGCAGGGTTCCTTTGCTGAAATGGACTTGGCCGAAAGGGCCGCTGGTCCCGGTCGCTGGTTCGCGCTTTGCGCGAACTCCGCGCTACTGGGGGTTCGTTAGGATTCCGCCGCTTGGCCCGTCGCCTCGCCCCGGTTCAGCATCGCACTCAGTTTCTCGAAGCTTTCCTCGCTCAGGCAGTGCTCCATGTGGCAGCCCTCTTGCGACGCCACCTCGGCCGATACGCCTGCATCCTCCAAAAGCCCCACGAAAAAGCAGTGGCGCTCCCACATTTGGCGCGCGACCTCCAGACCGCGCTCTGTCAGATGAACATCTCGTTTGCCCATTTCGACATAGCCGTTGCTTTCCAGCGTCGCCATGGCCTTGGAAACGCTCGCCTTGGTTACGCCGAGGTACTCCGCAACGTCGATCGAGCGCACGATGCCCTGACGTTCCGACAGAACGTAGATCGATTCGAGATAGTCTTCTCCGGATTCACGTAGGGCCATGGGCCGCCTTTCGCGATGATTGCTAGTTAGCCTTTGGATACTTTTCACAGCTTACTTTACCGCAAAAGTTGCCCATGTCTTACTACTTTGCCTAAAAGTTAGCCGTGTTTCACAAAACGTGCGGGACGAAAACAAAATGGGGACGCCCCGCAAGGAGTGTCCCCAGGCGCCGGGTGCCGATCCACAGTTACATCAATCCAAAGTGCTTCGCGGCGTTGTAGATGCCGTCATCGTCCACGGCGGTCGTTACGTAGGTCGCCGCGGCCTTCACGGTATCCTGCGCGTTGCCCATGGCCACACTTGTGCCCACGGCCGAGAACATCGACAGGTCGTTCTCGCCGTCGCCAAAGGCAATCGCTTCACTCGCGTCGATGCCCAGGCGCTCGAGCGTCGCCGCCACGCCCAGGTCCTTGCCGCCGTTAGCGGGAATAATGTCGCAGAACAGGTCGCACCAGCGCGTGGTGAGCGAATGCGACACGGCGTCGGTCACGATATGTTCGTCGGCCGGGTCCACAAAGGCGCAAAACTGGTAGACCGGTGCGTCAAAGGCGTGCTCAAACGGCTCCTCGTGGTAGACGATTCCCGCGTTGCTGCCAGCCGTCACCACGCGCTCGGACAGGCGGTTCACAAACGAGTTCTCGCCCTGCATGCACAGCGAGTCGTAGCGCCCCTGCGCCACCTGGTCCACAATCACCGCAACGTCGTCCGGATCGATCGGACAGCTGCGGTAAACCCCCTCGGCATCAAAACAGTGCTGACCCGAGAGCGTAATGTACGCATCCCAGCCCAGGTCGAACAGCCAGTCCGGCATCTGGTAGGTCGGGCGACCCGTGGCGATCACGCATGCGATCCCCTGCTCGTGAAAGCTGTCGAGCACCTGCTGCGCCGACGCCGGAATCCGGTGGGTCTTAAAGCTCAGCAGCGTGCCGTCGATATCGAAAAACGCGGCTTTGATCATCCTCGTCTACTCCTCGCCCTCGAGCTTTTCGCTCGCCTCGAGCCACGCCATCTCCAGCTCGTCCATGGCGGCGTGAGCCTCGTCGATCTTTGCCTGCTGCTCGCCGAGCGCCGTGTAGTTGGTGGGATCGACTTGGGCCATTGCTGCCTCGGCCTCCTCAACGCGGGCGCGCTGCGTCTCCATCTTGCGCTCGAGCGAACTCACCTCGCGGCGGAGCTTCTGGCGCTCGGCGTTGGACAGGCCGTTGGGCTGACCGCTCGACTTGGGCTTTTCGGCCACAGCTGCCGCGGCACCGGTGTCGAACGTGCCGGTCTTGGCGCTCGGCGCACCCACGGGCTCGCCCTCGGCGGTGGCGTTGCACAGGCGCAGATACTGGTCCACGCCGCCGGGCATATGCGTCAGGTGGCCGTCGAGCAGCGCCCACTGCTGGTCGGTCACGCGCTCCATCAAGAAGCGGTCGTGCGTCACCAGGATCAGCGTGCCGGGCCAACCGTCGAGCAGATCCTCGACAATCGCGAGCATGTCGGTATCCAGATCGTTGCCCGGCTCGTCCAGGATGAGCACGTTGGGCTCGTCCAGGATCGTCAGCAGCAGCGACAGGCGACGGCGCTGACCGCCCGAAAGATCGCCGATGCGGCTCCAGAGCTGCTGCGTCGTAAAGCCCAGACGCTCGCAGAGCTTCTCGGGCGAAGTCTCCTTGCCGTCGATGACGTAGTACTTCTTATAGTTGCTGAGCACCTCGCGGATCGTGTCGCCCATATAGGGCTCGAGCTCCTCGAGCTGCTGCGACAGCACGCCAAAGCGTACCGTCTGGCCAATCTTCACGCGGCCGCGCGTGGGCGCAATTTTACCCTGGATCACATCGAGCAGCGTCGACTTGCCAGCGCCATTCTCACCCAAAAGACCATAGCGGTCGCCCGCACCAATGAGCCAGGTCACGTCAGAGAGCACCTGCTTGGGCGCGCCATCGGTATCCGCATAGCCAGCGTCCACGTCGACCACATCGATAACCTGCTTGCCCAGGCGGCTCACGGCTAGGCGCTTGAGCTCCAGCTCGTCACGCACGGGCGGCACGTCGGCGATGAGCTCGCGGGCGGCATCCACGCGAAACTTGGGCTTGGTGGAGCGCGCCTGGGCACCGCGGCTCAGCCACGCGAGCTCCTTGCGCGCCATGTTGCGACGACGCTCCTCGGTAACCGCGGCCATGCGGTCGCGCTCCACGCGCTGCAGGATATATGCGGAGTAGCCGCCCTCGAAGGGATCGACCTGGCCGTCGTGGACCTCCCACATACTGGTGCAGACCTCGTCCAAGAACCAGCGGTCGTGCGTGACCACGAGCATCGCGCCCTGGCCGCGCTGCCAGCGGGCCTTTAAGTGACGCGCGAGCCAGTTGATAGTGCGCATGTCCAGGTGATTGGTGGGCTCGTCGAGCATGAGCACGTCATAGTCGTCGATCAGCAGGCGCGCGAGGTCCACGCGACGGCGCTGGCCGCCCGAAAGCTCGCCCACCGTGCCCTCCCAGGGCACATCGCTAATAAGGCCAGCCAGAATCTGGCGCGTACGCGGACTCGACGCCCACTCATACTCGGGCGTGTCGCCCACGACGGCATGATGCACGGTGTCGGTATCGACCAGGTTGTCCTTTTGGCCGAGCAGACCGATCGTGGTGCCGCGACGGTGCGTCACGCGCCCGTCATCGGGCTCCAGCGTGCCGGCGAGCACGCTCAGCAGCGTCGACTTGCCGTCGCCGTTTTTGCCGACAATACCAATGCGGTCGCCCTCGCCCACGCCGAGCGTCACGCTATCGAAAATATGCTTGGTGGGAAACTCTAGGCTGACGGAATCGCATCCCAAAAGAATCGCCATATGCCCTGCTCCTTCGTAGAAATTCAACGTTGTCCATGATAGCAGCGAGCCCCACCCCAAACCACCACGAAGGCGCCTGTCCCCTTTGTGGCGGTCGTTTCGGTCGCAGAGCAAAAAGGCGGGCCATCTCCCAAAAGAGATGACCCGTCTCTCCAATCAGTCCCGTGACAACCGTGGCCGCCGCGGGCCTCAAGCATGTCCCGGACTAGGAGAACATGCCGGTGAGGTAATCATTCAGCCGCTTATCCTTGGGCCGTTGGAAAATCTCGTCGGTCTCGTCGTACTCGACCATATCGCCCATGTAGAAGAACGCCGTGCGGTTGGACACACGCGACGCCTGCTCTATGTTGTGCGTCACGATGACGATGGCGCGGTCGGCCACAATCGACGACATGAGGTCCTCGATCGCCAACGTCGAGATGGGGTCGAGCGCCGAGCAGGGTTCGTCAAACAGGATCACATCGGGGTTGAGCGCCAGCGTGCGCGCGATGCACAGGCGCTGCTGCTGACCGCCCGAAAGCGCGTAGGCGCTCTTGTCGAGCTTGTCCTTGACCTCGTCCCACAGCGCTGCACCGCGCAGGCTCTCCTCGACCATACGATCAAGCTCGTCACGGTCGGTAATGCCGTGACGCTTGGGCGCAAACGTGATGTTGTCGCGAATGGACTTGCGGAAAGGGTTGGGCTGCTGGAACACCATGCCAATGGAGCGACGCAGCTCGTACGTGTTCTCGGTCCTGGTGTTCACATTGCGTCCGCGGTAGTTAATCTCGCCCTCCACGCGGCAGCCGCGAATCTCGCGGTTCATAAGGTTGAGGCTGCGCAAAAAGGTCGACTTACCGCAGCCCGAAGGCCCGATGAGTGCCGTGATCTCGCCCTTGTGAAACTCGAGCGACGTATTGTGCAGGGCATGGTGGTCGCCATAGTACACGTTGACGTCCTTAGTGGAGAGCACGACCTCGTCGCTCACGGCCTTGCCGCTCACGCGCACGCGCTTCTCGCTCTCCCCCACGCTCGACAAAAAGTCCTGGGTCTCGGACGATGCCGCTTCGGTTGCGGGCGTTACACCCATCTCGCTCATTCGGCCGTCATCCTCCTTGCCAGTTGCTTGCCCACGATACGGGCGACTACGTTAAACAGCAGCACGCAAATCATCAGCAGCGCCGCGGTGCCCCAGACGATCTGCTGGGCCTCGGGGCTGCCCTCGCCATAGATCTTGTAGATATGCACGGCGAGCGACTCGCCAGGGCGGAACACGTTCCAGGCACAGGTGGGGCTCGACAGGTTAAAGCTCAAGAAGTTCAGGCGAACCGGCGAGCTCATACCCGAGGTAAAGAGCAGTGCTGCGGCCTCGCCAAACACACGGCCGGCCGAAAGCACGATGCCGGTCACGATGGCGGGCATGGCCTCGGGAATCAGGATGTGCAGCGTGGCCTCCCAGCGGGTAAGGCCCATGGCCAGGCATGCATCGCGCTGGGCCTGTGGCACGTCCTCGAGCGCCTGCTGGATCACGCGCACCAGGATGGGGATATTGAACATGGTGAGCGCGACAGCGCCGGAGATGATGGAGTACTTCCAGCCCAGCTGCACCGAGAACACCAGAAAACCGAACATGCCGACGACGATGGAAGGCAGCGAGGACAACGTCTCGATGGCGGTGGAGGCGATGTCGCGGATGGGTCCGTCCGGCGCGTACTCAACCAAAAAGACCGCTCCGCCCAGGCTGATGGGCACCGAGATGATCAGGGTGATCAGCAGCAGGTAGAACGAGTCGAACAGCTGGTAGAGCACGCCGCCCTGCGTTCCGTTGGCGCGCGACGGCTCCGTGAGAAAGCCCGGCTGGAACAGCGTCGAGATGCCCTCGAACAGGATATAGGCCACCATGGAGACGACGATGAGCATGACGATGGCGACGATCGCCGTCAACACGCCCGTGGCGAAGCGGTCCTGCTTTTGGACACGCCCGAGCCTCGCCTCGTCGATGTGGATACGCGTGCTAGCCACGAGCCTTCGCCCCCTTGCGGCCGATAAGGTGGATGATCAGGATGAAGATGAGACTCATGCCCATCAGCAGCAGGCCGAGCGCCCACAGAACATCGTCTTGGGCCGAGCCCTCGGCATAGACTGCCATGGACGTGGTGAGCGTGGTGGTGATGGTCGAAGCCGGCGACAGCAGCGACGTCGGCATGGCCTCGATGCCGCCGATGACCATGCGCACGGCGAGCGTCTCGCCAAAGGCGCGGGTCATGCCCAAGATAACCGCGGTCATGAGCGACGGCATGGCGGACTTGAGCACCACGTGCCAGATGGTCTGCCAGCGGGTGTAGCCCAGCGCGAGCGAGCCCTGGCGGTAGCCGTCGGGCACGGCGCGCAGGCCATCGACCGAAAGCGTGGTCATCGTCGGCAGAATCATGACCGCCAGCACGATGGCGCCGGGCAAGATGCCCAGGCCCGTGCTCACATGGAAAACGCTCTTCATAAGACCGACGACCACGTGAAAACCGATCAGGCCAAAGACGACCGAGGGGATGCCGGTCAAAAGCTCAATGAGCGGCTGAAAGATCTTAGAGCCAAACTTAGGGCTAATCTCGACCGCAAAGATGGCAGAGCCGATGGCGATGGGCAGCGCGATAAGCGTGGAGAGCACCATGACCGCAAACGAGGTGACGATCAGGGGCAGGGCGCCGGTATAGGGCAGGCCGTTTTCGGCTGTGTTGGCCAGGTCCCACTTGGTGCCGGTGAAAAACTCGACGACCGAGACGCCGTCCTTGACAAAAGCCGAGAGGCCCTTTTGGGCGACCATAAAGATGAGCGCGGCAACGACAAGCGTCACGAGCGCTACGCACGCGCCCGTGACGCCCAGGCCCACGTTCTCAAGGTCGCGCTTTGGCAGCTGTTTTGCCATTGCAAACCTTTCCGGGGCGATTACTTATTTAGCAGAGACCTTGCCGCTGGCGTCCTTGACGACCTTCATGGCAGAGACGGGGATGAAGCCCTGCTCCTCGACGAGCTTGCCCTGGACGTCGTCGGAAAGCATGAACTCCAGGAAGGCCTTGGTGGCCTCGTCGGCGTCCTTGGAGCAGTACATGTGCTCGGTAGCCCAGATCTTGAAGGAGTCATCAGTGACATTCTTGCTCTTGGGCTCGACGCCCTCGACCTTGATGGCGTTGAACTTGGAGTCATCGAAGTGCGAGAAGTCGAGGTAGGAGATGGCGTTATCGGTGCTGCCCATCTGAGTCTGGACGTCGCCGGACTTGTCGAGCTCGGCGTCGCCCTTAAAGTCGACGGCCTCGTCGCCAAAGACGGCGGCCTCGAAGGTGGCGCGGGTGCCGGAGCCGGCCTTGCGGTTGAGGACGACGATGGTGGCGTCGTCGCCGCCGACCTCCTTCCAGTTGGTGATCTGGCCAGAGAAGATGCCCTTGAGCTGCTCGAGGGACAGGTCGTCGACCGTCACGTTCTTGGAGACGACGGGACCCATGCCCACGACGGCGACCTCGTGGTCGACGAGGTTCTTGACCTGGTCGGCCTCGAGCTTGGTCTCGGCGAAGACGTCGGAGTTGCCGATGGTGACGGTGCCGGCGGCAACAGCGGTCAGGCCCTTGCCCGAACCGTTACCCGAGCCGGAGACGGAGACGTCCGGGTTGGCATCCATGAACTTCTCGGCAGCGGCCTCGACGAGAGCCTGGAACGAAGAGGCACCGTCGTAGGTCACCTCGCCGGAGACGGACTCGGCAGCAGCGGCGCTACCCTTGTCGGCGGCGTCGGATGCGCCGGAGCCGCCGCAGCCAACGAGACCGAGACCGACGATGCTGGCAAAACCACCAGCGAGGCCGAGGAACTGACGACGAGAATAAGCCTGATCGAGCATGATCTTCCTTTCGTACATGCGACTCGCGGGCACCCTGCCCGCTTTGCTGTTTGGAAAGATACGACCTCGATCGGGCAGCGCCCGCGCCAGCTGCGGTTTCTTACGGTCATTTGATAGACCCTTACCGCAAGCGCGACTCGGCTTTACAAACGAATAACAAACCCGCCGCCAAGCATGGCCCGCCTTTTACACCGGAGGAGTGTCGCCAACGACTATCCCACCGCAACAGAAAAAGCCCGGGCAAAAGCACCGGGCTCGTAATTCAAGTTTGTATCCAAGCAGGATATAGGGGTTTTCCAGGTGCCCGAGATTGCCCCGAAAGAGGAGCGCCGCGTACTTTGGTACGCAAGCGACGGTTTGAGGGGCAAGGTCGGGTGCCTGGGGAAGCCCTACAGCTCCAGCTCATTCAAGCGCAGGATTGCCACAATATAAATCTTGAGCGCCTGCTTGAGCTGCTCCTCGTTGGCGCACTCGTTGGGGCCGTGCATCTGGCCGCCCCACGCGGGCAGCTCCAGACCGGTCTCCTCGGGGCCAAACGAGACGGCGCGGGCAAAGTTGCGCGCGTACGTGCCGCCGCCCATGGCAAAAGGCTCGGCATGCTTGCCCGTAAACTCGTTATAGGTATCGATAAGCGCCTTCACGGCCGGATCATCGGCAGACACCGAGAACGGCACCTTTGCATGACCCAAGCGATACGTCACGTCAAAGCGACCCACGAGCGGCTCGAGCTGCTCGCGGATGGTATCGGCGCTCGTGCTGTCGGGGAAGCGCACGTCGATGACCTGCTCGATATGGCCATCCACCACACGGATGACGCCGGGGTTGCAGGTGAGCGGGCCAAACGCCGGACTCGTCGCGTCGATACCCAGGCCGCGGCCATAGGCGTCCGCATGCACAAAGGCCAAAAACTTGACAAACTCGTGCTCGGCAGGCGTCAGCAGGCGCTCGCCGCGGGCACCAAACGCATCCTCGGCCTCGCGCAGATACGCCACGATCAGGCCGACGGCATTGATCGTTCCCTCGGGCATCGAGGCATGACCGCCAATGCCGTGGGCGAAAATCTGCGCATGCCCGTTATCGAGTGCCGTAATCTCCAGGCGGTCGGCGTTCTCGACCGGCGCCGGCAGCTCATCAGCGGCAATCGCGAGCTCGCAGATAGACTGCGACGGAATGGCGTTGCTCGCCTCGGCGCCGCTCCAAAACACAATGCGGCCGCCGTCGATCTTGGAGCTCACAAACGTCGCCCCAAACTGGCCCTTCTCGGCATTGCAGACCGGGAACTCGGCATCGGGCGTAAATAGAAAGTCGGGGTCTGCGTAGTTCTCCAGATAGTGATGAACGTCGGACATGCCCACTTCCTCATCGCAGCCCAGCAGCGCGCGGAAGGTATAGCGCGGCACAATGCCGTGCTTGAGCAGATAAGCGCCGGCGTAGAGCGACAGCACCGCCGGGCCCTTGTCGTCGATCACGCCACGGCCGAGCAGCCAGCCCTCGCGGCGCTCCATCGCAAACGGGTCAGTGTTCCAACCAGGACCGGCAGGCACCACGTCCACATGGCAAATGGTCGCGAGCTGCTTGTCACCGCGGCCGGGAATGTCGGCGATGCCCACATAGCCCCCGTCGTCGCTCGTCTGGTAGCCGAGCTTTTGCGCGATGCCGAGCGCGCAATCGAGCGCATCACGGACCGGACGGCCAAACGGCGCATCGGGTTCCGCATTGGCAGAAACCGCCACGGACGGATAGCTCACCAGCCGCTCGATATCGGCGACGGCATCTTCCCAGACCTCGTCGACGTACTCGGTAACGCTCTGCTCCACCTGATTCATGGACGACCTCCTTACCAGTAAGGGGCAAGTGTGCCGCCCCTCACATCAAATACTTATATAGCGAAAAGTTTAGCAAGCTCGGCCACCGAGTGCACCACCGCATCGGCGCCCGCGGCCTCGTGCTCCCCCGGCGCCGCCGCGCCCGAATAGATGCCGATACACGGCACGCCCATCGCGTGCGCGCCCTCCACATCGTTAAAGCGGTCGCCAATCATCACGGCCTCATCGGCAATCGCGCCAAGCGCCGCCAGGGCGTCGCGGACCGAATCGGCCTTGATTTCGCGACCCTGCGGCGGATTCATGCCAACCACCGCCTCAAACTGAGAAAGCCCGAGTTCACGTACCATGTCGACGCACTTCACCTCCATGCGAGACGTCGCCACGGCCATGCGCTTGCCCTGAGCGGCCAACCCATCCAGCAACTCGGGGATCCCGTCGAACACGGGATACTCTTCCGGTCCCAGCTCATCAAAAAAGGCGCGGTACTCGTCGGCCACCACCAGCGACTCCTCGCGCGAGAAGCCATAAAAGTCGTGAAAGCTTTTCCACAGGGGCGGCCCGATCATACGGCGCAAATCGCCCATCTGTGCCTCCGAAAACCCGCGCGCAGCCAGCGTCTTGCGCGTCGAGGTCATCACCGCCCGACCCGTATCTGCCACCGTGCCGTCAAAATCGAACAACACAATCGGCCGCTCGCATAGCTGTAATGCCGCCATCGGCATCCCTCTTCCCCAGTTGATGATTTCCACACCGACACTTCAAACTGTTGACTATTCAACAATTGAACCTAGCAATGTAGAGCAACTCCACTATACTTGTCGCACTTTGCTCTCAGAAGGCGGCGCGAAAGCGCCCCAACGAAAGGTGCAATTATGTCTTTTGCCATCATAACCGACTCCACGTCGGACATCTCCCCCGCCCGTGCTCAAGAGCTCGGCATTTACGTGATTCCACTGCATGTGATTATCGAGGGCGAGGACCTGCTCGACCAGGTGCAGATTACCGCCGAGGAATACGTCGCCCGCATGGCTGGTTCCGAGCAGTTGCCGCACACCTCGCAGCCGAGCGCCGGCGAGTTCAAGGCACTCTTTGACCGCGTGCGCGCCGACGGCCACGATAGTGCCATCTTTATCTCGCTATGCAGCGAGTGGTCTGCCTGCTATGCCAACGCCAGCCTGACGGCCGAAACGCACGAGCTCGACGTGCGCTGCATCGATTCGCGCACTGGCTCGGGCGCCGAGGGCCTGCTGGTGGAGTATGCGCGGGCCATGCGCGAAGATGGCCGCAGCCTGGACGAAACCGAGGCGCAGATCCGCGCGACGCTGCCCGACGCCCACCTGCTGCTGATTCCCCGCACGCTCGAGAACCTCGTTAAGAACGGCCGCGCGCCCAAGCTCGCCGGCCAGCTCACGCATATGCTCAACATTCGCCTGGCCGTTTCGCCGGAGTGGCAGTCGGGCGAGATCAAGGCGAGCAAAAAGGGCCGCGGCGCCAAGCGCATCGTCGCCAACACCATGGCAGATTGCCTCGCGTTTTTGGACGAGCACCCGGGCTCAAGCGTGCGCGTGCTCACGACCGGCGCCGCCGAGGAGCAGGAACTTGTCAACGAGGCGCTCGCGGGCCAGGACTACGTAGACGCCGGCACCGGCCCCATCGGCTGCACCATCGCCACCCACGTAGGCGTCGATGCCATCGCCATCAGCTACTGCCCCCGCTACCAGCCAACTCACTAGGGACGCCCACATCAGTTGCGGTGAAATAGGGACTGTTTTTGGCTTATCAGCCGCAAATCAATCCCTATTCCACCGCAACTTAGAAGCAGTTCATTTGGGACGGGGCAAAAAAGACTGATATCAAACGTTTCAGACCAGTCTTTTTAGCCCCGTCCCATTTTAGCTACTCTACATCAGCCCGCTCAGGGCGATGTCGACGGCCTCGTTGAGGTCGTCGGTGATGTGCACCAGCTCCGGATCGAGCGGGCTGATCATACCGGCGTCCATCACCGGACCGTTAAGCCAGTCGAATAGGCCCTGCCAGTACTCGCTGCCTACCAGCACAAGCGGCATGCGCTTGACCTTGTGCGTTTGCACCAGCGTGAGCACCTCAAACATCTCGTCGAGCGTGCCAAACCCGCCGGGAAACACAATAGCGCCCGAGCTGTATTTGACGAACATGGTCTTGCGCACAAAGAAGTAGCGGAAGTCCATACCGAGGTTCACGTATTTGTTGAGCCCCTGCTCGTGCGGCAGCTCAATGCCCAAACCAACTGACTTGCCGTTGACGCTCGCCGCTCCCTTGTTGGCCGCTTCCATGATGCCGGGGCCGCCACCGGTGATAACCGCCACGCCGCGCTGGGCAATCTTACGCCCGACGGTGCGCGCCGCCTTGTAGAGCGTATCGGTCTTGGGCGTGCGGGCGCTACCGAAGATGGTCACCGCAGGTCCGAGCTCGGCAAGCGCGCCAAAGCCGTCGACAAACTCGGCCTGGATGCGCAGTACGCGCCACGGATCGGCATGCAACCAGTCGGTCGACTCCTCGGGCGCCAGCAGGTTAGCGTACGTATTGTCCTTAGGAATCATCGGGCCGCGCATGACCACGGGGCCGCGGCGGTACGTCTCGTCGTAGGAAGGCTCGCCCTCGACATTCTCGTTCTTAATCATGGGTACTCCTATCGAGAAAAAGAAAAACGGGCGGGGTCGACGCCATGCGCCAAACACCCGCCCGAACATCAACTATTCGGTATGGTACCCACGATGTATCAAGTGCTTGCAAGCTATCGGTTAGCGGTCGCGCAACCGACGCCGGCGAATGCGATGCCCGGCGACGGCTGCGCGCGGTCGATTGGCACGCGGTCTCGACATCGCGCGAGTGCCTGCAAGCGCCCGCGCCGCCCTTAGTAATCCACCGCGGCAGGGCTATTCATCCAATCGCTCACGAATGCACCATAGCGACCCTCGATAATGGCCTGGCGAGCACGCTGCATAAGGTTGAGCAGGTAGTAGATGTTGTGCATCGAAAGCAGGATGCCGCCGAGCATCTCCTTCTGCGTGACCATGTGGCGAATGAGCGCGCGGCTGTAGCCGCCCGTGCACACCGGGCAGGTGCAGGTGGGGTCGATGGGGCCGTCGTCGTGCGCAAAACGCGCGTTGCGGAAGTTAAGGCGACCTTCACTGGAGAATGCCGTGCCCATGCGGCCGGTGCGCGTCGGCAGCACGCAGTCGAACATATCGATGCCCACGCCCACGCCGCGCACGAGCGTCGTCGGGTTGCCGACGCCCATCAGGTAGCGCGGCTTGTGCTTGGGCATGTACTCGCTCACAAGCGGCACCAGGGTCTCGAACATGGTCTCGTGGTCCTCGCCCACCGAGTAGCCGCCGATGCCGTAACCGGGGAAGTCGCCGCACTCCTCCAGATGGCGCAGAGAGCGCAGGCGCAGATCCAGATGCATGCCGCCCTGGACGATGCCAAAGAGCGCCTGGTCATCGCGGGTGTGAGCCTTGTAGCAGCGCTCGGCCCACATGCTCGACAGCTCCACCGCGCGCTCAACGTAGGCGCGCGTGGCGGGATAGCCCGGGCACTGGTCCAGCTGCATGCAGATGTCGGAGCCGAGCTTCATGGCGATTTCCATGTTGTCCTCGGGCGTCCAGAACACGTGGCGGCCGTCGTAGTCGTTGACGATAAAGCGCACGCCCTCGTCGGTGAGCTTGACGGCGTCGTTGTGGCTGAACACCTGGAAACCGCCCGAGTCGGTGAGGATAGGACCGTGCCAGTTCATAAACTTGTGCAGGCCGCCCAGCTCGGCGATAGTGTCCTCGCCGGGACGCATGGACAGATGATAGGTGTTGGCAAGCACGATCTGGGCGCCGAGCTGTTTGACGGTCTCGGTGGGGATGCCCTTGACGTTTGCCTTGGTGCCCACGGGCATAAAGATCGGCGTCTCGATGTCGCCGTGCGGGGTGTGCAGCACGCCGGCACGCGCATGCGTCGTCGGATCCTCGGCGATCAGGTCGAATTTAAAAAGGCTCTGGTCCATAAACTGGAACTCCTTGGTTGCGGTTCATACGCAAACCATTATACGGGCAACCCGCAAGAAGCACCGACTCGACAGAAACTAGTGCATTAGGATCAGGTTCCCGAGCTAGTCGTTGGGGACGTTCTTAAACGACTGGTCGTTGGGGACGGTCTTCAGCGCCACCTTGCAAAGGAGTGTCCCAATCTGCCGGCACTTAGGGACTGTCCCCAAGTGCCGGCAAGAGTGTCCCTTTCAACTAGTCATTTAAGAACGTCCCCAACGACTACATCCAACAGCCAAGGGAACGCCGATGCTTTGTCAACGACAGACACTATGACCCAATCCGAGGGCACTAAAAAGATAGGAGCCCCCGCTCGTGACC